>DATBYI010000018.1:0-2288 GCA_036513815.1 Solirubrobacteraceae bacterium | reverse complement strand
AGCTGGGACAGCACGGTCTGCCCGCCGCCGGGAACTACGCCGTCGAGGTGCGCCAGAACCACGATTCCGGCGAACATCGAGATCAACAGTCCGATCATCACCGAAAGCGTGCGCTGGGCGTTCATGGCCCCGGGAGCCTTGAACACGGGGACTGAGTTGGAAATCGCCTCGATTCCGGTCATCGCGGTCGCGCCTGAGGAGAACGCGCGTAGTACCAGAAAGACGCCGAGCCCTTCGGTGGCGTGTATAGCCGGCGGTGGCTTGGCCGCGAAGCCGTGGCTGGCGGCTTTGATCAGCCCCACGATCACGATCAGCGCGATCGCAATCACGAAAAGATACGTCGGACCCGCGAACACCGAGCCTGCACTCCTAACTCCGCGAAGGTTGCCCGCCACCAGGATCGCGATCACCGCAATCCCGATTGGGACGGTCGCGCTCGCCAGCGACGGCATCGCCGAGGTCACCGCCGCCACTCCGGCCGCAATCGACACTGTGACGGTCAGGGTGTAGTCCAGGATCAAGCCCGCGCCGGCGAGCAGCCCTGCGAGTGAGCCGAGATTCTCGCTTGCCACCTTGTACGACCCCCCGCCCTGTGGATACGCGCGGATCACTTGCCGATACCCCAAACCGACGGCAATCATTAGAACGATGATCGCGGCGGCGATCGGCAGCGAGATCTTCAGCTCTGCGCTGCCTGCAAGCACGAGTACCGCGAGCATCGCCTCGGGTCCGTAGGCGACCGAGGACAGCGCATCTGAGGACAAGACGGGCAGTGCCACCAGCTTGCGCATTCGTTCCTCCGCCACTGCGGCACTACGCAACGGGGGTCCCAGCAGCACGCGCCGCGCGACGAACCGGAACCGACCCGGGCCGGACGGGATCGCGCCCGCCGCCGGCATCGCCTCGAGGTCCTCAGAGTGCTCGGGTCGGCCGCTGCGGATTTGCACAAAGCGTCCACGGCGAGCGCCGGGCTCGCTCTCATAGGAGAGTCTGGGGTCCACCGGCAGTGTCCGCTCCTCAGGCGCGCGGATCTCGGCCGAGTCCTGCCACTGCATGCCGGCCGCTCGCAGCCCAGACAGCTCGGGGCCATCGAGCACCGGCAGTACCGTCGACCCCCCGACCTCAGCTTCGTGGCCGCCCTCGTCCGTATGCTCCTGCGGGACCTTCACGGAAGACCCGGCGTCAGCTCACGATCGCGGTGATCACGATCCCAATCCGAGCTCGGTGGGTGGTGGTCGTCACCGCGGGGCGCCCCCGCAACATCTGGGAATGTCTCGGCGTCGTAACGCTGTTCATACGAAGCGCAGCGCCCTCGCGACTGAGCCGCACAGATTAGAAGAATCCTTTTCTGTCTCCTCGGGATCAGTCTACTCGGGGGCCGGTGGCGAGCCGTCGTGAGGTGGCGACTGGGCGAGCGCGGCCGCCGCTATGGGTGGCGCTTTGCCCTCTTGCCATGCGAGACCTCCAGCAGCGCGAAACCGAACACGATCACAACGCCGTCCCGTACGCGGACAAGCCAGAGGAGCTATTGAGGTGTGGTTTGCATAATCGCTGCCGGTAGGAGCACCGGCGCAGGATGGGGGCTAGCAGACAGAGGCGAGCGTCTCCTCCACCACCTGTCGGCGCGTGGCAGGGTCGGTTGCCTCTGCCCACGCGAGCAGCCACAGGGCGCTCAGCTGCTGGCCGGGCAGCGCCAACGTATTGATGTAATCCTCGATCTGATCAAACGCCGCGCCTCGGTCGATCATTCTGTTTACCGCGTGATGCTCATCGGTCAGCATCCGGGCTTCCTTTCTCCCGGCCAACACGAGCAAGCACAGGCAGGCTACCTGGCAGCACGCGGCCAGCAATCGAATCGCAGAGAACCAGCGCGTGGGACATGACGACCTCCGGGGTTGATGGAACCCTCGAAGTCAGGTCGTGCGGCCCGCCAGAATCGGCCGACATCACAACCGATGCCCTCCAGGAACAAGTTACCGCGCAGGACATGCGATCAGGCCGCTCAGACGAGCAACAAGCCGCAGTTTGCGCTGTAGTCATCCGAGACGTCAGCGGCGAAGCCGCCGGAACTCTCTGAGCAGACCTATCACCGGTCGCACAATCGGTACAGGAGGCAAGATGCCTGCCGATCTTCACGGTGCGCGAGAGACGAAATGCACACCCTCGAGGCCCTCGAGCGAGAAGCCCTCGGCGGCGCCCGATGAGACGTCAATCAGGAAGCGCGGGCAACCCCAGCGCTGGTACTGGTCTGAGTCGATATAGAACGGAGCTTCGCCAATGTGCCCCAA
>DATBYI010000017.1:0-12669 GCA_036513815.1 Solirubrobacteraceae bacterium | reverse complement strand
CGTTCCGGAGCGCCTCGATCTCGGCCACCCGCGCTCGATCCTCGTCGACCGTCTCCCGATACCACGGAGTGAGCTCGGCCTCGGTGATGGCGTCCCAGGCCTCTACGAATCCCCGGGGTTCGTCCAGATGCTCGCGGACCGCTCCCGGACGGAAACACCGCGGCGGATGTCGAGGCCCGGCTCCGCCTCGGCGGCCTGCGCCAAGACCTGCTCGAGCACGGGCCGTCGAGCGGTCAGGGTCCACAGCCGTTCATCTACCTCCCGCGGTGCGCGATCAGTGATCGACGGAGGCATCGAGGCCACCCAGTCAAAGCGCGTCGCCCCGGCCTCCTCGAACGCGCCGTAGACATCGGGCAGCTCCTCTTCGAGGACCAAGCGTCCGCGAGCCAGCAGCAGGTGGGGCAGGCGAAACTGGGCGACTCCCTCGCGGGGCCATCGCTCCCACGCGTCCTCTGCGGACTCAGGTACCGCGGACGCATCGCGCTCCAGCACCGTCACCTCGTGCCCGTCGCGGCGCAACATCATTCCCGCCGCCACCCCGCACACGCCGGCTCCCAAGACAACGATCTTCGCCACCAGTCTCACCCCCAACTGCCATCGAACGCCGGCGCCCCCGGGATCGGCGCAACGGTACTCCCGACCCCACGGCCACGCAACCGGGCCGCTAGCGCTGACTCATTAACCCGGCAGGAAGTCGATCAGCAGGCGACTCACTTCGTCGGGCGCCTCGAGCTGCATCCAGTGCCCGGGTCCCTCGACCCGCTCGTAGCGCCACGGCCCCGACACGTTCTGGGCCGAGCTCGTCATCTGCCGCTCGGTCAGGGCCATATCCCCAGAGCTCCACACCCCCATCGTCGGCGCCTGGATCGCGGGCAGCGCCCGGCCCGGCGAGACCCACGCCTGCGGCGGGATGTTCGCCCGGTAGTAATTCAAAGCCGGCGTCAGCGACCCGTTCGCCTCGAGCTCGGCGATGACCGCGTCGAGGTCGGGATGCCGGCTCCAGGCCCGGAAGTTCGCCCACCCATTCACCGACAGCCACTCTTCGGCGACACCGGCAAACTGAAACAGCAGCATGTACCAGGACTTCTCGTGCTGCTCGAACCCGGGGCCCGCCCGCATCGTCGCCGGGTGCCCGACCGAGAGCACGACCAGATGGTCGACGCGATCGCCCACGAGCCCCGCCAGTCCCCAGGCCAGCGCCGCGCCCCAGTCATGCCCGACCACGTGCGCTCGCGCCACGCCCGCATCGCTCATGACCGCCAGCACGTCCCCCGCGAGCGCCTGCATTGCGTAAGCATCGACGGCTCCCGGCTTGTCCGAGCGCCCGTAGCCGCGCAGATCGGGGACGATCACCTTGAACCCCGCCTGGGCCAGCGCCGGCACCTGGTGGCGCCACAGCCGACCCGTATCCGGAAATCCGTGCAGGAGAACCACGGGGCGACCATCGCCGGTGACTTCGTAGTGGATGCCCACGCCCCCGTTGTCGATCCGCATGGCTCGGGATAGTTTGACGAAGTGACGCTGGTCATCGCCCATCGCGGCGCCTGGGGGCCGGCCGCGCCCACCGCCCCGGCCGAGAACACCCTCGACGCGTTCGAGGCGGCGATCGCCCTCGGTGCTGACATGATCGAGCTCGACGTGCGCCGCACGCGTGACGGGGAGCTGATCGTCTATCACGACGCGCGGGTGAAGACTGTGCCGACCAGCTCGATGCGCTACGAGGCGCTGCGGGTCAGAGGAACCCGGTCGCGCCCGCCGCGGCTCGAGGACGTGCTGGCGCTGACCAAGGATCGCATCGCCCTGAACCTCGAGGTCAAGGAGCATGGCTACGTCGAGGAGACGATCGACCTCCTGCGGCCCTTCGGGCTCGAGCAGTTCGTGCTGACCTCGTTCCTCGACGAGGTCGTGCATGACGCCAAGGCACTGGCGCCCGAGCTCCGAACCGGGCTGGTGATCGCGACCGGATTCCGTCGCGCGCTCAAGGTTCGCCTCGAGGCCTCAGGGGCCGACTGGCTGGCGCTTCACCGCCGGCTCGCCGACCCCACCGCGCTGGCGAGCGCTGCCGCGGCTGGCGTCCCGTGCGTGATCTGGACCGTCAACGCTTCGCGCGCGCTCGATCGCTACCTCGGCCACCCCGCGGTCGAAGGGGTAATCACCGATCGGCCGGCGCTCGCGCTCGAGCGTCGCGCTCATCTGAACACCCGCAGGAGATACGGATGACCGATGAACAAACCGTGGAGGGACTAGGCGAACAAGGGGTCGGGTGCGCTCGGTAGGGTGAGCGGGTGCGACCCATACGCGCCACCCGCAGCGCTCAGCCGCGCGAGCGCCGCGCGTCAGGACGCCTCACGCGGCGGCAGCTGCGCCAGACGCTGTCGGGACCGGCCCGGAAGTGGCTCAAGGAAGTGTGGGCGGCCGCGGAGCAGTACACCCTGCGGCTGACCCGACTCAGCCCGGTAAGCAGCCCGGTCGGGTCGAGGCTGCTCGACGAGTACATGGCCGAGCAGAACCTGACCGGCGAGGAGATGCATCGCCCGCTCTTCCTCGCGCTCGTGACCGGCTATTCGACGCGGACGGTGATCGCCGGGCCCACTGAGCAGCCGGGCTTGAACGCTGCGACGTTGCGCGACGATCTCGACGACCGCACCCGAACCATCGCGACTGAGAAGTTCGATTCGGTCATGACGCTTCCCCCTGACGTGTGGACGGGTTACGTCGCCACCGTGACCATGAAGCTCCAAGGCCGCCATGCGTCCCGCACGCTCCCCTGGTACCGCTTGGGCCGGGAGCGGATCGAGACGCTGCTCCGCTATGGGTACGTGCTGCGCTGCATCGACGAGGCGCTCGACGCCGAGCCGGAGTTTCAGGAGAGCTGAGCCGTTCTCCAGGCCGCGACGCGCGCGCTCTAGCGTGATCGCAGCAGTGCGGACAGGTTGATCGACGCCGCCATCGCCTGATAGCCCGCCGCGTTTGGATGCAGGTGATCGCCGCTGTCGAACTGAGGGTCGAGCCGGTCCGGATCCTGCGGGTCCGAGACCACGGCGGCGAAGTCGATCACGCCGTCGAACGCGCCACTCGACCGGATCCATTCGTTCACTGCGTCGCGCTTGGCCTCGGCGGCCGGGGTCCAGTAGCGAGCGCCCTCGAACGGGGTCAGCGTCGCTCCGAAGATCCTCAGCCCCGCGTCGTGCGCCAGCGCGATGATCCGCTCGTAGCCCTCGACGATCTGCCGCACCGAGACGTTGGTGTGCGGCGCGGTCAGCGCGCCCTGGCTCTGGCTCTCGCCGATGTCGTTGACGCCCTCGAGCAGGATCACGTCCCGGACGCCGGGCTGGTCGCGCACGTCGGTCTCGAAGCGGCTGATCGCGCTCGGACCGCAGCAAGGTGCGGCGTTCAGCACGCGGTTGCCGCCGATGCCCTCGTCGACCACGGCGAGGGTCTTGCCCCTCACGGCGGTCAGCCGCCGCGCGAGGTCGTTCGGCCAACGGGCGTCGGCGTTCACTCGGGTCCCGACGCCGTCGGTGATCGAGTCGCCGAGCGCGACCACTGCGCCCTCGATGCGGGGCGGGGCGAGGACGTCTACGCCGGCGAGGAAGTACCAGGAGTAGGTTCGCTTGCGAAACGCGCCGGGGCCCGCGAGCAGGTGCTGCCCAGCCGCGACGTAGCCCAGCTGCTGGGCGTTGGCGTGCTCCGTCGCCGGACCCGTCGGCCCCGCCAGGTACACGCTCACGGCCAGGTGCTCCCCGGGTCCGGCGGCAAGAGGCACCGTATCGCTCGTCGCCTCGCCGCCGGCGGGGATCACGACCGAGCGCCGGCCGGCGAAGTACACAGGGGTCGAGGTCCCGGCGGCGAGGCTCGCGCCATCGCCCTCGACGGCGACAGCCGCTCTTGCGACCCGGAGCGGTCTGGTCCCGAACGCGTTAGAGAACCGCACCCGGATCCTCGCGCCGCCGGCGCTCGTCAACACGATTTCGCGGATCGTCTGGGCTCGGAATCCACCCGCCGACAGGTTGCGCTCAACGGCCGGCTGCGGACTCGCCCCCCAGGTGGCAACCCAGTGGCTCCCACGCGCGATCGCGGGGAGCCTCGTCGCGGCAGCAGACCCGGAGACCAGCACCGCGTCGCCGAGCCGCAGCAGCACGACCAGCGCCAACGCCGACGCCAACCACAGGTACCGGCGCGGGATCTTTGACTTCCTTCGTCCCCCCACTGGCCGCCGATGCTACCGGCGGCCGGATCAGCCGACCAGCTTGCGCACCTCGCCGAGCACTTGCGGCTCGAGCAGTTCGCTGCAGTAGACGGTGAAATGGACGCCGTCGAAGCGGCACAGCTGGCCGTTGACGTTGGCGTCGTAGTGGCCGCCGGGCGAGATAGTCGGGTCGAGGTCGAGGACCTGGACGTTCGAATGCCGGCGGGCCTCCGACGCGAGCATCTCGTTGATCAGGGCGTGGCGCGCGGGAGAAGCAGCCGGCGCCGCCGAGCCGTTCGGCAGATCGGGCGGATGGGTGTACGGCACCGAGAGGAAGAGGATCTTCGTTCCATTCGCGCCGAGCACCTGAACCATCCGGTCGATCTGCTTCTGCACGTAGGAGTCGAAGGCCGCCTGGCCCAGGTGGACGATCTTGCCGTCGATCCGCCAGTCGAACTGATCGCGGTACCCGAGCTCGACGACCACCGCCTGCGGGTGAAGGGTTCGCTCCTCCTTGGCCCATTCCTCGAGCTCGTCCGGGCAGCCCTCCGATTGCCCCTCCCACGTTCCGGCCACGTTGAGCTCTCCCTGGGTCGTGAACGCGCAGCCAAGGAGCGCGGCGTCGGTGAGCTGGATGCCGTAGCTCTCCTCGTTGCCGAGCCAGGGCACCCCCAAGGTGAAGGCGAGCGAGTCGCCGATCAGGAGGACGCGCTTCGGCGGACACGTCTGGAAGGTCTTCTGAGCAGACCCGCTCCAGGTCAGCTGGTGGTAACCGAGCGCGTTGTACTCGAACTGGGTCTCCTTGCTCGCCGGGATCGGCGCCATTCCGTAGGTGGGTGCGTCGTTGAGCGTGACCGTGCAGGCGGCATCGTTGCCCCGGAGCTGCGGCGGCGGTTTGGGCACGGTGTCGGCGGCCGGTACGCCGACGGGCAGCGCACTGCTGGCCGACGCCAGGAGGATCGCGGCGAGTGACCCTCCGGCCGCGAGGGGTGTCAGCGCCCGGATCAGCCACACCGGACGACGCCGCTGACGGATCGGCTGCTCGATCAGGAAGTACGAGGCAATGCTGACCGCGAACGTCACGGCGAGACGAAGAGCGAGCAGGCGCGTGCCGCTGAGCCCCGTCGCGCCCGCGCTCAACCACAAGAACAGCGGGAAGTGCCACAGATAGACGCCATAGGAGATCTTGCCCAGGGCGCGGAGCGGGCCCACGGCGAGAATGCGTGCGGCGGCCGAGGTCGGGAACCTGACCGCGGCCAGGATCAGAAGGACAACCATGACGTCGAGCCCGACCAGCCCGTAGGGATACATCCACGTGGTGGTCCCGTTCACGAGCGCGATCGCGACGGGCAGCGCGGCCAGAGCGGGCAGCGCGGCCAGAGAGGCCAGAGAGGGCAGCGCGGGCAGCGCGGGCATCGCGGGCAGCGCGCCGACGGCTGGGAGCGCGGCGACGCCGGGCAGGCGGTGGCAAACCGACCTCAGCCTGTCGCGAACAGATGTCGCCGCAGCGGGATCGGCCGTTTGCCCCCGGGCACCGCGGATCGCCAGCCAGATCGCCAGCGAGGCGCCGATCAGGAGGCTCCCCGCGCGGGTGTCGGTGCCGTAGTAGACGCGGTCGAGATTCCGCCCGCCGTCGAAGAGCAGCGCCATGTCGACCGCAGAGGCGACGGCGCCGGCGAGGCTGATGACCAGCAGCACCGTGAGCGGTCGCCGGCGGTCTTCTGCGGCGCGGCCACGGCGGGACGCCAACCACAGCACGCCGAGGACGATGAGCGGCCACACGAGGTAGAACTGCTCTTCGATCGCCAGCGACCACGTGTGCTCGAGGGGCGACACCGGTCCGGTGGCGGCGAAGTAGCTCGATCCCGCCGCGATCTGGTGCCAGTTGTTGAAGTACGCGAGCGTCGAGATGCCGTCCCCTTTCAACCCGGGCACGGCGTGCGACGCGCCGGCGATCGCGTAGTAGATGCCGATCACCGCCACCAGGCAGAACAGCGCCGGCAAGAGTCGCCGCGCCCGGCGGGCCCAGAACGCCCCGAGCGCGATCGTCGACGATCGCTGCCACTCCGCCACCAGCAGCGAGGTGATCAGGAAGCCGGACAGGACGAAGAACACCTCGACGCCGAGGAACCCACCCGGAGCCCAGGCCACGCCACCGTGGTAGAGCAGCACCGCGAGCACGGCGATCCCGCGCAGGCCATCGAGAGCCGAATAGTGGGTGGCGCCGGCGGCACGGCGGTTGGTTGGTGCGCTACTCACCTAACTATGGGGTACCCGAAAGGGTGTCGCAGCGGCGTAAAGAGCCCTAAGCGATGTTCTGATTCGGACCGCGGCGACCCGGGCGTGCCCGCCGGCAGAAGGGAGCTCGACGGTCCGACGCCTCCGCGCGTGGCGCGAAGGCAGCCTTCATCGTAGCCGCGGCGATTCGCGCTTCACGCCACACCCGCCGCACCCGCCACGGGGCGACCATCACGGGTTTCTCGCCACTCGCTTCCCGCCACGGCACGAATGGCGCAAAACCACTGCTATGCGGAGGTGAACCGCCATTCACCGCCGGCGAGGGCGCGAGTGGCGAGTTGACCGTCACGACCGTGCGCCATTCGGACCCGTCCCCAAGCCGGCTGGCGCCACCGAGCCAACCACGCCGCCCATCTCGGCCGCCAAGAACTTCTGCCCGATCCCTTGACAACTTATTAGTGGCTGCTAATCTCCGCTCTGTAGTTAGCACTCACTAATAACAAGGAGTTCTCGGATGTCGATGACAACGAACACTGCCCGCCGGGGATGGACCCTGGCGATCGTCTCGAT
Source organism: Solirubrobacteraceae bacterium (assembly GCA_036513815.1). GTDB lineage: Bacteria > Actinomycetota > Thermoleophilia > Solirubrobacterales > Solirubrobacteraceae > Palsa-465. Next base: position 5,672 of record DATBYI010000017.1, on the reverse strand, counting down.
CGGGCTCTTCATGATGGTTCTCGACAACCTGGTCGTGAACGTCGCGCTGCCGAGCATCCATCGGGACCTCGGCGCCTCGATCCAGACGCTCGAGTGGACGGTTAACGCGTACATCCTGGCCTACGCGGTGCTGCTCCTGACCGGGGCGGCGCTCGGCGACCGAATCGGACGCAAGCGGATGTTCATCGCGGGCATCTCGCTCTTCACCGCCGGCTCGGCCGCGGCGGCGCTGTCGCCGAGCATCGGCCTACTGATCGCCGCGCGCGCCATCCAGGGCGTCGGCGCCGCGGTTGTCACGCCGCTGACGCTGACCCTGCTGGCGGAGGCCTTCCCGCCCGACCGGCGCGGTCTGGCGCTCGGCGTGTGGTCGGGAATCAGCGGTATCGGAGTCGCCCTCGGCCCGCTCGTCGGTGGCGCGCTCACCCAAATTGCCTCCTGGCACTGGATCTTCTGGGTCAACGTTCCGATCGGCATCGTGCTCGTCCCGCTGGCCTCGAGCCGGCTGGTCGAGAGCCGCGGGGAGGTCAAGCGCCTCGACCTGCGTGGACTGGCGCTCGTCTCAGCTGGCCTGTTCGGGATCGTGTACGGCCTCGTCGAGTCGCAGTCGCTCGGCTGGTCAAACGCCGAGGTCGTGATCGGCCTGGGCGCCGGGCTCGCGCTACTCGCCGCCTTCATCGTGCACGAGCTCCGCACCCCCGAGCCGATGCTGCCGATGAGCTTCTTCGCCAACCGAGGGTTCGCGGTCACGAACGCGGTCTCGATCGCGATGTACTTCGGGATGTTCGGCTCGATCTTCTTCCTGAGCCAGTTCCTCCAGAACGTCCTGCACAACACCCCGCTCGAGGCCGGCGTCAAGCTCCTCGTCTGGACCGGCGCGGTGATGGTCGTATCCCCAGTGGCCGGCTTCATGTCCGAGCGCATCGGAAGCCGTCCGTTCATGGTCGCGGGCCTCGGCCTCCAGGCCGTCGCGCTGGCCCTGCTCGCGATGATGGCGAGCGTCGACCAGAGCTACGCCAGCATGATCATCCCGTTCGTGCTCGCGGGCAGCGGCATGGCGCTGGTGTTCGCACCCTCGGCCAACGCGGTCCTGTCCTCGGTCCGCACCTCGCAGACCGGCCAGGCATCCGGCGCCACGAACGCGATCCGCGAACTCGGTGGCGTCCTCGGAATCGCCATCCTGGCGACCGTGTTCACCAGCCACGGCAGCTATGCCACGCCGCAGGCGTACGTCAACGGGCTCGTGCCCGCCCTGTGGGTCGGGGCCGCGGTCCTCGCCGCCGGCGCCCTGATCGCGGCGGCCCTGCCGTTCAGCACGCGCGCCTCGGCCGCTGCTAACGCCGCCGCCGAGGCCACGCCGGCCACCGTTCCGGCGACGCTCACCGCCTGAGGCTGCCCTAGGATCGAACGTGAGCGACATGGCCACTACATCCAAGACAGAAGAGACGACGGCACCCCGTCAACGCGTCCCGGCGTCCGAGCGCCGGGACGCGCTGATCGAGGCGGCCGTCCACGAGTTCGCCCACGGCGGACTGCACGGCACGCCGGTCGATCGGATCGCCCGGCGAGTCGGCGTCGCGCAGCCATACGTGTTCAGCCTGTTTGGGAGCAAGCGCGAGCTGTTCCTCGCCGCCGTCGAGCGCAACTTCGAGCTGGTCGCGGACACCTTCACTAAGGCCGCCGCCCGGTTCGACCCGGCCACGGCGCCGCACGACGCCGACCTGAAACAGGCGATGGGCCAGGCGTACGTCGAGATGCTCGCCACCGACCGCGACTACCTGATGCTCCAGCTCCAGGCCTACGCGGCGTGCGACGACGACGAGATCCGGGAGCGCGTGCGAGCCGCCTATGCGGGTCTGGTCGCGCACGTCGAGAGCCTGTGGGACGCCAGCACCGAGGAGATCGACGAGTTTTTCCGCTACGGCATGTGGCTGAACGTGGCCGCCGCGCTCGGGGTCGAGGACCTCTCAGCCGGATGCGAGTGGATGCAGGCCGAGGCCGAGGCCGATGCCGAGACCGCTGCGGCGCTGGAGGACTGAGCCGGCGCCTCAGTCCGCGACGCGCCGCTCGGGATAGCGCGGCAGTCCATCGTCGGGGATTGGCTCCCAAGGCACCGCGTAGGCGACGAACTGGTGCGCGGCGGGACGAATGCCCGGGTCTTCGTCGAACGCGCCGAGCCGAACGCCGATCCTGTCGGCGTCCTCGCGGTCGCGGCTGAAGAGGGCCGAGCCGCACTCGCCGCAGAACCACTTCTCGGCTCCGTCCTCGGGCTTCCAGGCCCGCAGGCGGTCCTCCCCGACGAGGATCCGGAAGCTGCCCGGCTCAAGGCGCGCGCTGACCGACGCGGCGGTGCCGGTGCGCCGCTGGCACCGGGTGCAGTGGCAGTACTGCGCCGAGACCGGTGGCGCGGTGATCTCGAAGCGGACCGCGCCGCAACCACACCCACCTGTCATTCGGAAGGTCGTCGCCATCGCGTGGGCGCTAAGCGTGCGCCGCCACCTTCGTGAGGTCGCGGTCCGGAGCGATTCCCCATCGCTCGGCCACCTGGGCGAGATGGTCGTCGAGGTCCCAGCGATCGGGCCGCTCCTCGCCCGAGTGCTCGGGGCTTGCCCCCTTCAGCGCCATGCAGCCCGTGTTGTCGCCGATGGCGCGGATCGCGTCGACGTCCGCCGCGGTCAACCGCAGATCCGCCGGAAGGGCAGCGAGCTCGGCCCGCTTGTCCTCTATGGGTCGAGCGCCCACGCCGATCTCCTGAATGAGCGTAGGCGCGACGCAGGCGACCGGCCCATGGGCCAGGTTCCACTGAGAGGCCAGCTGGATCATCGTCAGGCCGGCTCGGTCCGCGATCGGACGCATGTGCTCGAGCCGGTCGCGGCCCTGGTCGATCCAGCCCGCCGGCCGGAAGGTGCGGTGATCGTGAGGCGCGAGCTCCTGCCCGGGCACGACGTCGTCGAAGAACAGGCCGCCGTAGTCGACCACGCGCGTGATCAATTTCACGCCGGCCGCCGCGGCGGCGTCGAGGCACAGCTCGCCGGGCCATGGCTCGAGGGGGTTGAGGATGATCATCGCCCAGTCGAGCAGGGGCCCGAATCGCTCGAGGCAATCGATCAGGTCAAGCGTGAACCCGTTGGCCGGACCCGGCGCCACCCCGATCAGGCGCGTCAGCCCGGCGTCGCGCAACGCCGCCATGCCGTCCCAGACCTGCTCACTCGTGTAGCCGGTGCGGTCCGGGTTGTGCAGGAGGAGTAGGTCGAAGCTGTCTATCCCGCAGCGCTCGAGGCTCCGCTCGGTCGCCATCCGCAGGTAGCCGCCGTAATCCGAGGCGTCGCGCAACCGCCGGTCGGTGAAGCGGGGGAAGCCTTTCGCGCCGTCTCGCTCGCCGAAGTAGAAGTCGTGCCCCACGGCACCGACGATGCACATCTCCTCGCGCGGCCGGCCCGCGATGGCGCGGCCCAGCATCCGGTCGGCCTCGCCGGCGCCGTACACGTCGGCGGTCATCACCGTCCGAATCGACTCGTCGGGCGTGATGAGAGCCGTGAAGCGCTCGTCGTCGAGCGGCTCGCCGAAGTGCATGAAGCGCCCACCGCTCCAGGTGCCGACGGCGGTCGGCCCAGGCTCGAGCGAAGCTGAGGACTGGTCAGCCATGAGGTCGTCCAGTTTAGGGGGGCTCAACGCTGCCTCCACCACCTCCTGCGCTCGAGATCCTGGAAGACGATCTCGTCGCGGCCGCAAATCGTGACCACCTCCCAGTAGTGGCGGCGCAGAGGCCGCTCGGTCCACCAGCGATCTTCGACGAGCCAGGATTCCCGGACCGCCTCGACCGCGCGACCATCCACGATCTGCGGGCGACCGTCCTCGCCGGCGTTGACGGCAACTCGGCGAGGAACGGCGAGACGACGCGGACCGTTCATCCCTCGAACGGGGTCAGCACCGCGCGTCGCTCGGGAAAGCGCGAATCGGGATCGACTTCGAGCACGCGCAGCGCGGCGTCGGGACCGGCGGCGGCGCGTGCCTGGCGGATGGCCTCGCGCAGGCGTGCTCTCCGTGCCTCAGCCGGGTCGTCGAGCAGACCCCGCTGATTGCTGGCGTGCGGACCGAAGCGCTCCACCGCCAGGCGCAGCTGCTGCGCCGGCGCCGGCATCAGCGCCAGCCGCGGGGCGAGCGCGAGGCGCATCCTCACCGGGTCAGCCAGCGCCTCTCGAAAGACGACCTGCTCGCGCCATGTCCCCCCCTGCTCGACCAGCACCGCGGACAGGACGACCGCCCGCAGCGTCCGACCGCGCCGTTCGCGCCGCGCCAGCAGGCGGTCGATCAGCAGACCGAGTGCGCGCTCGAGCTGGATGCCGGACGCCGCCTCCGGCAACTCGAGCGACTCGCGTAGAAACTCGCTCGCCGGCCGCGGTCGCAGCGCACCGTCGCCACCGCTCGCGAGCTCGTGTGCGTGCAGCCCCGCCATGCCGAACCGGTCAGCCAGCGCCGCCGGCGCCACCGCCGCCAGCTCGCCCAGCGTGCTCACGCCCAGACGTTCGAGCGCCACCGGCAGCTCGGCCAGCGCCGGCCTCGCCCGCAGCAGCGCCACCGGCAGCGGAGCGAGAAAGGCAGCTGCCTCCTTGCGGGCGCCGGAGACGATCACCGGCCGGCGCACCCTGGCCCGGCTCGCCGCCGCCACCGCGGCAAAACGCGAGGGCGCGACCCCATAGCGAGCGGGCACCCGCAGGCGCCGGCGCGCCTCGGCGAGCACTCCCTCGAGACCGCCATGCAAACGCAGCAGCCCCCGGACGTCGAAGCAGACCAGACCCGGACGCTCGGGCTCCACGGCCGCCCCGACCGATTCCAGACGGACGAGCAGCCGCTCCCAGAAGTCGGCTACCCCGGCCGGATCGGGCGGGATCAGCGTGAGGCGAGGACAGCGGGCAAGCGCCTCACCCAGACGCATCCCCGGCTGGACCCCGAACGCCTCAGCCGGCAGCGATACCTCGCCGATCTGCTGCGTCCCACCGGGTTCCGGGGCCAGCGCCACCGGCTCCTGCATCAGCTCGGATCGATCGCCGGCGGCGACCGTCAGCTGGAACCGGGGGAGGAGAACGCACGCGATCATGACGAACACATGTTCGCATACGGTCCGGATGACAGGTGCGGCCGCAAACCCGCCGCACTGCTACGGTCACGTCTCGCTCATGGCGCCACCGAACCCGTTCGACATCGCCGCCGACGGCATCCGCACGTTGCGGGCGTTCGGGCAGCGCATTCCGGGCGCCGGCGACATCCTCGCCCGCTCGCTCAAGGACGCGGTCACCGGTCGCACGGTGATGATCACCGGCGCCTCGTCGGGGATCGGCAAGTCGGCCTCGATCGAGATCGGGCAGGCGGGCGGGACGATGCTGCTCGTCGCCCGCCGGCGCGACCAGCTCGAGGAGGTGGCCCACCAGATCGAGGCGCTGGGCGGAACCGCGTACGTGCACACGTGCGACCTGAGCGATCCGGACGACATCGACCGGATGTCCGCCGAGGTGCTCGAGCAGCACGAAGCGGTCGACGTCCTCGTCAACAACGCGGGCAAGTCGATCCGCCGCTCTATCGATCGCGCCTACGACCGCTTCCACGACTACCAGCGGACGATGCAGCTCAACTACTTCGCGCCGGTGAAGCTTGTCCTCGACCTGCTGCCGAAGATG
>DATBYI010000016.1:0-7086 GCA_036513815.1 Solirubrobacteraceae bacterium | reverse complement strand
GTCCAGACCGCCGTCGCCGAGCTGCGCGAGGTGACCTCTCCGCGCGAGATGCTCGTCCGCGCGCCGAGCGCCCTGTGTGGCGGGTCAGCTTTCGAGCGGGCCGTTCTCAGCCTGGTCAAGTCGGGACGGATGGTCGCCGAGGCGGCGCATTTCGCCGGCGAGGAGCGCGCCGCGGCGACCGTGCTGGCCCAGCTCCAGGCCAACCCCCTCCGGCTCGAGCACCCACTGATCGAGACCGAGCTGCTGCGCCGGCGGCGCGCGACGATCGTGGTCGACGCGGACGTGCACCCTCGTGTTGACCGCTCGACGGCCCGGCTGATGGGGTGGCGCTCCTACGCCGCGGCCCCGCTCGTAGTGGGCTCCCAGGTCGCGGGAGTGATCCACGCCGACCGCGGGGCCGGCCAATCGCTCGACGTGCTCGACCGGGACGTGCTGTGGGAGTTCGCCACCGGGCTGGCCCAGGCCTACGAGTCCTCGGTGCTGCGGCGCACGCTGCGAGATGAGCGCGACCAGATGCGCGAGTTCCTCGAGTGGCTAAGGGCGCGCTCGAGCGATCTGACCGACGCGCCGGTGACGCTCGGCGCCGGCGGCCGCGCGCCACTCGCCCAGCCGGTTCGTCCGTTGGCCCCGGCCGCGGGGTGGGTGGGATCGGGGACCGGGAATGGGCGCGACGATCGCGTCGTCTTCGAGGGGCTCCTCACGCGCCGCGAGCTCGACGTCCTGCGGCTGCTGGCCGAGGGCGCCACCAACCGTCAGGTCGCCGACGCGCTCGTGATCTCGAGCGGCACGGTCAAGTTCCACGTGGGGAGCGTCCTGCGTAAGCTGCACGCGGCCAATCGGGCCGAGGCGGTGACGCGCTACCTGCGCTTGATGGGCATGCGCGTGCCCTGAGCATAATTGCGAGGGTGCCGGAGCGCGCATGGAGCTCGACGTTCGTGGGTCGCGAGGCCGCGCTCGCCGGACTCGAAGACGCGCTCGAGGACGCGATCGAGGGGCGGCCTCGCGTCGTCTTCGTGGCGGGGGATTCGGGCGTGGGCAAGACACGCCTCGTCTCCGAGTTCGCGGCGCTGGCCCGCGATCGCGGCGCCCGCGTGCTGAGCGGCGATTGCCTCGAGCTCGGCGAGGGCGAGCTACCCTACGCACCGCTGGTGGCCGTGCTGCGCTCGCTCGTGCGTGACGGCGACCCGGTTCTCGAGCAGCTTCCCGAGTTCGCCCGATCGGAGCTGGCGGCACTCCTACCGGAGCTCGGAGACGGCGCGCCCCGCGGTCCGCAACCGGCGGACGACTCCGCCAAATGGCGGCTGTTCGAGGCACTCCTTTGGTTGCTCGAGCGCGTCGGCGACGTCACGCCCGCTGTGCTCGCAATCGAGGATCTCCACTGGGCTGACCGAGCGACGCGAGCCTTCCTCACCTTCCTCGGGCCCAATCTCGGCAGCGAGCGGCTACTGATCGTGGCGACCTACCGCGCGGACGAGCTCCACCGTCGGCACCCGGTGCGGCCCCTGCTGGCCGAGCTCGAGCGACTGAGTGTCTCAACCCGCGTCGAGCTGGCGCCGCTGACCCGGGCGGAGACGTCGTTGCAGCTGACGTGCCTGCTCGGCGCGGTGCCCGACGACGACCTCGTGGAGCGCGTGTTCGCCCGCTCGGAGGGATATCCGTTGTTCGTCGAGGAGCTCGTGGCGGCGGGCGCCGACGGGCGTGGGCGGCTGCCGAGCACGCTGCACGACGCTCTGATGGCGCGCGTCGAGCGCTTGCCGGCCGCCGCCCAGAGCGTGCTGCGCGCGCTCGCGGTCGGCCAGCAGCTCGACGAGGAACTAATGGCGGAGATCACCGGTCTCGACGACACCGACCTCAACGCGTCGCTGCGCGCGGCGCTGGCCAACCACATCCTGGTCATCGAGAAGGAGGGCGGCTATCGCTTCCGGCACACGCTGTTACGCGAGGTGGTCGCCGACGACCTCCTTCCGGGGGAGCGGCGGGCCATCGATTTGCGCCTCGCCCAAGCGCTCGAGGAGCGCGCCCGGCGAGATGGAATCAGCCTCTACCTCGCCGCGGCGATCGCCCATCATTTCGCTTCGGCGGGCGACCGACCGGCGGCGTTGCGCGCCGCGGTCCGAGCCGCCGACGCCGCCGAGCACGTGCACGCCTACGACCACGCCGCCGTGCTGTTCGAGCACGCGCTGGAGTTGTTCGACCGCGTCCCCGATGGCGCGGAAGTGGCAGGCATCGACCGGGCCGAGCTCCTCGTCCGGGCGGCCACGGACCACAGGCTGGAGGGCAACAGCGCCCGGCAGGAGACGCTCGCTCGGGCAGCGGTCGCGGAGGTCGACGAGCGCGCCGATCCGCGCCGCGCGGCACGGTACCTCGACATCGTGGCCGATGCGCAGTGGCACCTAGGCTGGGGCGACAAATCCCTGGCGACGCTGGAGCACGCACTCGCGCTCGTAGCGTCTGACGAGGTTTCGATCGAGCGCGGCACGGTGCTGCGGTCGTGGTCGCTGACCATGATGTTGCGCGGGCGCAACACCGAGGCGATCGACGCTGCGAACGAGACGCTGAAGATCTCCGACGCGCTGGGCGACGCGCGCTTGCGGGGCCGGGCCCTCAACGCGCTTGGTACGGCGCTGATGAACCTCGGCGACCTCGACACCGGCGCGGCCGCCCTGCGGGAGGCCCTCGAGGGGGCGAAGCAGGACGGGCTCGTGTGGGAGCAGAACTCGGCGTACGTCAACCTGGGCGACGCGCTCCATCTGAGCGGCCGCCTGGTCGAGGCGCGCAAGGTGGTCGACGAGGGTCTCGCCGGTGAGCGGCCCGGCAACTGGGTGTGGCTGGTCATCCTTCAGGCCGAGCTCGCGATCGAGGGCGGCGACTGGGAGCAGGCCGAGCAGATCCTGGGCGCGATCCGACGAGAACCGACCGGAAACGGTCTGGTCAACCTGAACATTCGGCGCGCCGAGCTCGCGCTCGGTCGGGGCCAGCACGAGATGGCGCGCGAGCTCCTCGACGAGGCCGCGCGCGTCGGGGCGGATATGGACGAGGCACAGTTCGTCGGCGTGCTCGGCGCGCACCGCGCCGAGCTCGAGCGCCGGGAGGGTGAGCTGGACGCCGCGCGCCGCGCGGTTGGCGACACGATCGACAGACTCCGAACGAGCCCCGAGGAGAGAATCCGGCTCGCCCGGGTGAGGGCGGTCGGGACGGCGATCGAGGCCGATGCGGCGCAGCGCGCTCGCGACCTCGGGGACCCCGAGGGCGAACGGGTTGCACTCGAGCGTGCGGACGCGCATCTGGCCCAGATGCCGGCCGCCGACGAGGTCAGGCTCTTGCTCGAAGCCGCGTGGCTGCTCGTCGCGCAGGCCGAGCGCTCGCGGGCCGCGGGCCGCGCCGACCCCGGCGCGTACGACGCCGCCGCGGACGCCTGGACCGAGCTCGACCGTCCGTATCCCGCCGCGGTCATGCGCTTCCGCCAGGCCGAGGCGCTCGTCGATGCCGAGGACCGCGCGGGAGCGAGCGCCTCCGCGCGCGAAGCTCACGCCGCCGCCACGCGGCTCGGGGCGGGGTGGCTGAGGGGCGAGATCGAGGGGCTGGCCACACGCGCCCGGATCAGGCTGACCGAGGCCGCCGGCCCGTCGTCACAGGACGGTGGAGGCGAGATCGAAGAGGACCCGTTCGGGCTCACCCAACGCGAACGGCAGGTGCTCGAGCTGGTGGCGCGGGGTGCGACCAACCGGGAGATCGGCGAGACGCTGTTCATGGCCGAGAAGACCGCGAGCGTCCACGTGTCGCGGATCCTGGCGAAGCTCGGGGTCCGCAGCCGCACCGAGGCGGCCGGCCTCGCCCACCGTCTGGGCCTGGCCACGTAATCGCGCCGGCGCTTTGGCAGATAACTCGCGCTATCCGCGAGTTATCTGCCAAAGGCTGCGTGCGCGGCGCCGCGCGCAACTCCGGGGAGCGGGCCTCGTTAGCGCTGGTGTGTGAGACGGATGACTGGATTGGTCGGGGGCATCGTGGTGGCGTTGGGCCTGTGGTTCGCCTCGCCCGCGCTGGCGGCGTTCCCCGGGGCGAACGGCCTGCTGGCCGTCCAGCCCACGAGCGGTGGCGGGATCCTGCTCGTGGGCGCGAGCGGGCGCGTGGTCCGGCGGATCTGCACATCCAGCGCGCTATGCGGCACGCCGCGTCGGCCGCGCTGGTCCTCTGACGGCCGCGCGATCGTGTTCGCCGGACCGGCGATCCGCATCGTCTATGCCGACGGGTCGTGCATGAACTGCGAGTTCGGCGCGGCTCCCAGTCCGGCGTTCAAACCCGGTGGTGGCGCGATCTCGTTCATCCAGAGCCATTACGTGACGCTGGACGGGATCGACGGACTGAGGAAGCCCTATCCGCGCCTCGGGACCGCCACCGATGCCGTGTGGTCCGCGGGCGGAAAGGTTGCCGTGGTCCGGGGCGGCGCGGTTTGGGCCGGACGCCCTGGGAAGCTGATCAGGCTCGTCGCGGGAAGCGAGCCATCGTGGTCGCCGACCGGAGATGCGATCGCGGTCGTGCAGGCCGACTGGGTCGTGATCATCGGCGCGCGCGGGGGCCGAGTGCGACGCCTCGCGCGCGGAAGCGCGCCCGCCTTCTCACCGGACGGGCGCTCGATCGCCTTCGTCGCGCCCGACGATCGCCTGATGATCATCCCGGCGCGCGGCGGGCGTGCGAGGGCGGTCGGAAACGTTCGCGCCGCGTCGGTCGACTGGCAACCGAAGCCGCGCGGTCCCAACCCCGGCTGCGCCGCGCCTCCCGGTTCGACAGTGCTGGCGAGCACATCGAACGCGATCGTCACGGGAGACGGGAAGCCACCGCCCTTGGGATTCGGAAGCGCCCCACCGATCGCGTACATGGGATGTCTGCGCCGGGACGGCCGCGAGCGACTGCTCGAGCGGTTCGCAAACAACTACGACGACGCATCCTGGGTCACATCCGCGGCGCTGGCCCTCCCGTACGCCGCGCTTGTCGAGCGCTTGGAGGATCTGCACTACGGCGGCATGAGGGACGTCGTTCAGGTGCTCGACCTGCGCACGGGAGGGCAGCGCACAGACCTCGGTGGCGAAGCCGCCGACTGTGCACCGACCACCGAGGCTGCGTGTAGCGCGCTCGACCAGGTTGTCCTCAGCAGCGATGGCGTATCGGCCGCGCACAGCCTGGCGATCGCGCCGCTCGGTTCGCTGCTGTCGGAGCCGTTCGACTCGGACGCCTGTGCGCCGGCGAGCACGATCTGCATGGCCGTCGACCAGCTCGGCACCTTCTTCACGTCGGGCAACCCGTCGGGCGGGGCGGGAAGCTGGACCTCGGGCAGCAACGCGTCGCTCCCGCCGATCAGTCCGCAGGGGATGGTGTGCCCAGGGCCGTCGTTGTGCATCGCCGCAGGGGCCGATATCTACACCTCGTCCGACCCAGCCGGGGGTGCATCCACCTGGAGCGCAACCAACCTGAACGCGGGCGTGACGCTTGCCGGCGACATCGCCTGTCCCACCACGGCGCTGTGCGTCGTAACCCGCCTGAACGGCACGATCGCAACCTCCACGAACCCGACGGGCGGCACGGCCGCGTGGAACGTGGCGCAGATCGATCCGGGTCACGCCCTTGAAGGGGTCGTGTGCTCGTCGGAGCCGCGCTGCTTCATGACTGACGACGCCGGGACGGTGTTCGCCTCGCCGGATCCCACCGGGGGATCCGGCGCGTGGACCGCGAGTAGCGCCACGCCGTCATTCCTCTCGGGGGCGTGCCCGACGACCAGCCTGTGCGTGACGCTCGGCGAGGGCGCGATATCCACCACGACCGACCCCGACGCAGCGGTGTGGACGCAGACGTCGATCCCGGATGGACTGCGCAGCGTCAGTTGTCCGTCGAGCTCGCTGTGCGTGGCGGTTGGGGCAGCGGGCGCGCTCGACGTCTCCACCGACCCGGCGTCGGATACGTGGAGCCGCGCGACCGTGGACTACGGGCTCGACCTCATCTCGGTCTCGTGCGCGTCCACCTCGCTGTGCGTGGCCACCGACGAGAACGGACACGTACTCGTGTCGACTGATCCGGCGGGCGATCCATCCACGTGGATCCCGACGCTGCTCGCGGGCGACCCATGCACCGACGGCCACGACTGCACCATCGAGTCGATCCAGACGTCCGATGGAACCGGTCTGCATACCGCCGACTCGATTAAGACGCCCGGATCCGGTCCGTTCCTTACCGGACTTACACTGAACGGCGACACGGTGTCGTGGAGCCACGACGGCTCCCCGCGATCGGTCGAGCTCACCCCGCCGCGGTAGCCGGGTCAGACGTCGAAGAAGACGGTCTCGTTCGGTCCCTGGAAGCGGATGTCGAAGCGGTAACCGCCGTCGGTCGGCGTCGCCAGCAGCGTGTGGCGACGCTCCGCCGGCACCCGCGCGAGCACGGGATCGGACGCGTTGGCCTCGGTCTCGTCGGCGAAGTAGATCCGGGTCACGGTGCGGTTGAGCATCCCGCGCGCGAACACGGAGACGTCGATGTGGGGCGCCTGGACCGTGTCGCCCAGACCGGGCACGGATCCCGGCTTGACGGTAACGATGTCGAATGTCCCGTCGCCGTCCTCGAGGCCGTAGCGCGCGAAGCCACGGAAGCCTTCGAGCGAGGATGCCTCACCGTAGCCGTGCATGTCGGCGAAGTTTCCGTCGGGGTCGGCCTGCCAGGTCTCGAGCAGGAAGTCGGGGATGGGCACCCCGGCGCCGTCGTAGATCGTGCCCGTGATGTGGATCGCACCCGGGGCGTCCTCGGGCACGACGAATGGGCCGATGTCGAAGGGCAACCCGATCGCGAAGTACGGGCCGACCGTCTGCGAGGGGGTGGTCTCGAAGATCAATGCGCCTCCTCGAAGGGCGTCGCGCCCGGGCCCCGGAGATAGATGTCCCACTCGTACGCGGCGGCCCAGTTGGGCACCGTGCCGTGAATTGAGAAGGCCGACACCATCCGCTCCCTGGCCCGCGGGTCGCGGACCGAGTTGAAAATCGGGTCGTAGGGGAAGAACGGGTCGCCCGGGAAGTACATCTGGGTCACGAGTCGTTGGGTGAACGC
>DATBYI010000015.1:0-19190 GCA_036513815.1 Solirubrobacteraceae bacterium | reverse complement strand
CCCCGAGCGGCGCGACCGCGGCGTCAAACCTGCTCGTCGCGCACAGCAACATCGCGGTGCTCTTCGGCTACAACGACCCCACCGGCCTGGGCGCCTATCAGGCCGCGGTCAGTGCCGGGCACAACGACCCTTCAAAGTTCTTCGTGAGTTCGGTTGACGGAACGACCCAGTCGATTCAGAAGATCGCGCAAGGCACGATCTATCAGGCGGTCGCCTCCTACTGGTTCCGGTACAGCTTCCCCGCGATGGAGCGCGACATTGAGCGAGTGCTGCTCGGTCAGGCGGTGCCGAAGACCGCCGTGATCACCGGAAACCTGATCACGAAGGCGAATGCCACCGCGGCGCTGGCCGCGCTCGCGAATCCGTTTGCACCGGCGAACACACCGAGCGTGTGGTGCAAGGCACTCGGCTTTACCAACGTCGTCGCGACGGGATCGGAACCGCCTCCGCCGAGCCAGAACGGTTGCCGAGCTGCGGTGATCCCGAAGGGGTAGCGTGAGTGCCATCTTGGCATATGACGGCCGCCGCACACGCCGTCGAACTCGGCACCCCGGCAGCAGCGGCGTTGGAGTGCACCGCGACGGATCGGACAGCGCCGGGCCTAGGCTCGGCGCTGTGCCGCGGCAGGGGTGACGGTCCAGAGAGATGCTCAGATGCGAAGGAATCACCAAGTACTTCGGTGCCATCTGCGCAGTCCAAGACGTCTCGATGGAGGTACGTCCGGGTGAGATTCTCGCTCTCGTGGGCGACAACGGGGCTGGCAAGAGCACACTGATACGAATCATCAGCGGCGTCGAGCGCCCTGACCGCGGCTCGATTTGGTTCGCCGACAAGCAAGTGGCGCGGCTGACACCGCGCACGGCTCGCCAGTTAGGCATCGAGACCGTTCACCAGCACCTCGCATTGTGTGACAACCTGAGCGGCGCCGAGAACGTAATGCTTGGGCACGAGCCGGCTCGGTTCAGTCTCGGCCCGATCAAGATATTCGACTGGCGGCGCGCCGACGAGGAGAGCCGCAACGCGCTCAGCAAGGTGGGAGCTGAGCTTCCGGACCTGAACTCGAGCGTGCGGCGTCTCTCGGGCGGGCAGCGCCAGGCCCTCGCGATCGCACGCGCGCTCGCGGGCGGGGGCAAGGTGATCATCTTCGACGAGCCAACGGCGGCCCTTGGCATCAAGCAGACAAGGGCCACGTTCCGGCTGATTGGGCAGGTCGCCGCCAGCGGCGCCAGCGTCATCCTGATCAGTCACGACATTCCGAATGTGATCGCGATCGCGGATCGCGTGATTGCGATGCGGCACGGACGGATCGTTTTCGATCTGCCGGGCGCTCAGGTCACTGAGGAGCTCGTGTTCGAGAGCATCGCCGGCACCGTCGGCGAAGCGGCGAGATGACGCGACTGCGCTTACGGCAGCGGGGGGACTTCGGCCGTAGCCTCGGGTTGCTCGTCGCGTTGGGAGCGATGCTGCTGGTGCTCGCGATCAAGACCCCGCACTACTTCAGCATCGCGAACGCGCGGATCATCGGCGAGGAGATGGCCGAACTCGGGATCGCCAGCACCGGCACCGCACTTCTGATGATCGCTGGATATATCGACCTCTCGATCGGCTCGCTACTGTCGCTGACCGCCGTCGTATCCGCGCTCATGGCGGCCAAGATCGGCGTGGTGCCCGCGCTGCTGCTCGGAGTCGTACTCGGCGCCGCGATCGGGTTTGCCAATGGCCTGATCGTCTGGCGTATCCGCGTGTCTCCGCTAATCGTGACCCTAGGCGGCCTGACCGCCATAGCCGGCATCGCCAACCTGATCGGGCAGTCAAGCGCCCTTTTGAACGTGCCGGCGAGCTTCGCGAAGTTCGGCAACCTCGAGCCGCTCAGCGTGCCCATCGCCGTGTGGATCATGCTAGGCGCCTTCGTGGCGATCCGGGTCGTGCTCAGGAACACGGTGCTGGGCCGTCACATATACGCGATCGGCGGTAACCGTGAAGCGGCAGTCATGGCCGGTCTACGAGTCAGGCGGATCGTCCTTGGGCTGTTCCTGTTCAACGGATTGATCGTCGGACTCGCCGCGGTGCTCACCGCGAGCCGCTTCGGTACCGCCAGCCCGAGCTTCGGGGTTGGCTTCGAGTTGCAGGTGATCACCGCTGTCCTACTGGGCGGCGTCGCCTTCCAGGGTGGCGAGGGGTCGGCGCTCGGCGTGTTCCTCGGCGTCGCGCTCATCACGGTGATCGCTAGCGGACTCGTCTCGCTGGGTGTCAATCCGTTCTACACCAACATCGTCCAGGGGAGCATCCTGATCGTCGCCGTTGCCATCGAGCAGGTGGTCGGCGAGCAGCGCGAGCGCCATCGGCGCGCGGTGGCGATGGCCGCCGCCATGTCGGAACAGAGCGACGTAGGCGATCCCCGTTCGCTGGCTCGGATGGTGTCCCCGGAACCGGAGGTCCCGCGCGGTGGCCAATAGCCTGCGTCTCGTCAGGGGTGAGTCGAGATGAGCGTCCGTCAGCAGGACCTGGACGAGCGGCTCGCCTCCAGGTCGTTTATCGACGATCCCTATCCCGTATATGACACGTTGCGCGAGGAGGCTCCGCTCTTCTGGAGCGAGAGCTGGCAGGCCTGGGTGCTGACGCGCTACGGCGACATCGTGGATGTGTTGCTCGACCCCGGCCGCTTCTCTAATGCCGGCAGGTTTGCCCGCCTGCTCGCGCAGCTCCCGGCGGAGCTGCAGCCGACGGTTGCGCCGCTGCGCGCGCACTACGCGAGCGGGATTCTTCAGTGCGATCCGCCCGACCACGGTCGTATCCGCGGCCTCGTAAACCGCGCGTTCACGCCGAGGGCGGTTGTCGAAGTCGAGCCGAAAGTCGAGCAGCTCGTGGGGGAGCTGCTCGACGCCGGTTCGGCGCGTGGGCAGCTGGACCTGGTCGCCGACTTCGCCAAGCCCTTGCCGGCGATGGTGATCTCCGAGATGCTCGGTGTACCAACCGCCGATCGCGGTCTGCTCATGACGCTCGGCGACCAACTCACCGGCCTGCAGGCTGCCGGAGCAGCGCAGAAGACGGGGGCCCGGATGGCGGCAGATGCTGTCGTCGGCCTCGAGGAGTACTTCCGCGAGCTCTACCAAGAACGGCGCGAGAATCCCCGCGACGACCTCCTGTCCGCGATGTTGGCGGCCCATGACCGTGACGACCGCTTGACCGAGAACGAGCTCGTCAACACGTGCGTCACGATCCTCGTCGCGGGGCATGAGACGACACGGAACCTGATCGGAAACGCCGCCTTCACGCTGAGTCGGCGGGACGACGCGTGGCGGGAGCTGCGCGCCGATCCCGCGCTGCTTGAGTCGGCTGTTGAGGAGATGCTGCGCTTCGAGAGCCCGATCCAGCGCGGCTGGCGGCGGGTCGCCGGCGACACCGAGATCCATTCCCAGCCGATAAAGGAGAACGAGTTGCTGTTCCTGATGCTGGGCGCGGCGAATCGCGACCCGCGCCACTTCGAGGACCCCGAGGAGCTCAACCTCAGGCGCACGGAAAACCGGCACCTGGCCTTCGCGCGAGGACCGCACTTCTGCCTGGGCGCCTCCCTCTCACGGCTCGAGACCCGGGTCGCGCTCGGGGCGTTGCTGCGTCGGTTCGACCGGCTCGAGGCGCTGAACGAGCCGCGCTGGAACGACAGCATCCACATGCGCGGTATCGATTCGTTCCAGGTTGATCTGCGGCGGGCCGTCGGATGATGAGTGAGCAGGAGGTCCTCGCGCTCTTCGAGACGTGCTCGAACGCCGGCCGGTGGGGTGGGGACGACGAGCTCGGAACGCTCAACTACGTCACCGACGAAAAACGGCTAAGCGCGTTGGCGCTGCCACGGCACGGTCGGGCCGTTTCGCTCGGGCACGACCTGAGCGGCGCGGAGACGACGAAGAACTCAGATCCGCCGACGCATCGGATGCTGCATACCGGTTACTCCGACAGCTGGACGGCGCTCGACACGATCGACATCGCCTGCCACGGCTTTTCCATCACGCACCTCGACGCAGTCGGCCACGTCTACCACGACGGCGGGATGTACAACCGACGTCGCGCCGCCGACTTCGTCACCGCGACAGGGATGACGGCCAACTCGATCATGGCGATGAAGGATGGCGTGATCACGCGCGGAGTCCTGCTGGACGTCGCCAGCAGCCGCGGTGTCGATTGGCTCGAGCCGGGCGAGGGCGTGACACCGGCCGATCTCGATGCGGCCGAGAAGCTCGCGAGCGTCGATATCGAGTCCGGGGACGCGATCTTCCTACGCACCGGGCTCGGCGCGCGCGAAGCGGCCCAGGGGCCCGAGGACCCCACGGTCAGGGCCGGCTTGACTCCAGACTGCATGCCTTGGCTGCATGAGCACGAGGTCGCGGTCGTATCAGGCGACTGCGTGGATCAGATCCCGTCGGGCTACGACGGTCTCCCGCTCCCGTTCCATCAGGTCGGGCTCGTCGCGATGGGCCTTTGCCTGCTCGACAACACCGACGTCGAGGCGCTGGCCGCGGCCGTCTCGGAGCACGGGACACACGAGTTCCTCATCTTTGCCTCGCCGCTGAGGATCCCGGGCGGGACCGGGAGCGCCGTCAACCCGATCGCCATGTTCTGAGTCATCCCGGGGGCGGCCTCTCGAGCTGACGCTGCCCGGTCGCCGGGCCGACCAATCCGGGCTTGACTTCAAGCGCTTGAGGTATGTGATGCTGCTCGTATGACAGCTCTCACCATCCAGGATGTATCCCGGCGCAGCGGGCTGAGTGAGCCGACGTTGCGCTATTACGAGCAGGTCGGGCTGATTGGCCCGGTCCGGCGCGACCCGAGCAGCGGGCACCGCCGGTACCGTCCGGAGGACCTTGACACGTTGCAGGCGCTGGCGTGCCTGCGCGCGATCGGCGTGGGCATCGAGGACATGCGCACCTATCAGGCCAACCGCGCGCGTGGTCACGAGGCAGCCGGCGAGCAGCGAGATCTTCTCTTGCGCTACGCGGAACGGATCGAGGCTCAGGTCGAGACGCTGCACATGCACCTCGACTACCTGCGTGCGAAGGCGGCGTTGTGGGATGCCCGCGAGGCGGGCGATGGCGAGGCAGAGGCCGAAGCAAACCTGCGGGTGCGGGACCTGATCCCGCGCCTGGAAGAGGTGGTGCTGCGATGAGCCCGGTGCTGGTGACCGGCGGGTCCGGCTATCTCGGGACGCAGCTGATCGCGGCCCTCCTGCGGGACGGGCGCCCGGTTCGCGAGACGATTCGCTCCTTGGACGGCGAGGGCGAGGCGCGTGCGGCGGTGCGTCGCGGCGATGCGGACGACAGCGCTCTGAAGGTTGTCCCTGCCGAGCTGACCGACGACGAGGGCTGGGCCGCCGCGGTGGCCGGTTGCGAGGAGATCCATCACGTCGCCTCGCCGATGATTCAGTCCGACGACGCCGAGGCGGTCATCGTTCCCGCCCGCGACGGCACGCTGCGTGTTCTGCGGGCCGCGCGCGACGCCGGCGCCAGGCGCGTCGTGCTGACCTCGTCGTTCGCCGCGGTCGGCTACACGCCCAAGCCCAGCGCCGAGTACACCGAGGCCGACTGGACCGATCCGGACACGCCCGATCTGCCGGCCTACCCGCGGTCCAAGGCGATCGCCGAGCGGACCGCCTGGGACTTCATCGAGCACGAGGGTGGCGACACCGAGCTGGTGGTCCTCAACCCGACGTTCATCCTTGGCCCGACCCTGACGACGAATGCGCGTTCGTCTTTGCAGCTGATCAAGGCCATGCTCGACGGAACGATGCCCGTCGTCCGACGCCAGCGCTTTGGCATCGCCGACGTGCGTGACGTGGCCGATCTGCACATCCGCGCGATGGCCGCGTCCGAGGCGGCCGGCAAGCGGTACCTGGCCCTGGCCGATGGACCCACGATCAGCTTCCTCGACATCTCTCACATCCTGCGCGAGCGACTCGGCCCGCTGGCCGAGCGAGCACCGACCGAAGAGGCGCCCGGACCCGAGCCGCCCCGACTGATCATTCACAACGAACGCGCCAAGCAGGAGCTCGGCTGGCGCCCACGTCCCGCTGAGACGACGATCGTTGAAACCGCCGAGAGCCTGCGGGACCTGGGACTGCTGGAGCCTCGATGATCGCGAGGGCGATGAGTTTCCCGCTGGCTGGCAGTCTGTGGGGGGTGGTCAGTCGGTACCGATGAATGGAGAAGCGAGATGCTCACCCTCTACGAACACCCCTTTGCGCTCTACTGCCAGAAGGTCCTGATCGCGCTCAACGAGCTCGGCGTGGATTACGAGGTGCTCGAGGAGCAGCGCGACTTCAACCGAGCAGAGCTCGCCGAGCTGTGGCCACCGGCGTCGATCCCCGTGCTGCGCGACGGCGATGAGTTGATCGGCGAGACCTCGATCATCATCGAGTACGTCGCCGGCGCGCGACTGGTGCCCTCATTGCAAGCCCGGCTGTGGGACCGCATCTGCGACCAATACGTCTCCGACGCCGTTCAGATGATCGTTGCCGACACGATCGAGGAACGCTTCGACGAGCGCGCGGTGCACGGGGCGCAGGCCCGGCTCGAGATGGCCTACGGAATGCTCGACGCGCGGCTTGCCGGGCACGAATTCCTCGCCGACGACGTGTTCACGATCGCCGACTGCGCCGCCGGGCCAGGCTTGTTCTACGCGTTGGCAATCCATCCATGGCATGAGGGCACGCATCCGGAGCTGACCCGCTACTACCGCGCGCTCGCCCAACGACCGGCCTTCGCCCAGGTCATCGCCGACGCGCGTCCATACCGTGATCTATTCCCGCTGCCGTGGCCGACCGACTTCGACCGCTACCACCCGCACGATCCGGAACGGAGTGTCGGAACCACGACGTAAGCGGTACTTCAGCCGATCGCGCGACCGCCGTCGACCGGCAGCGTCTGCCCGACGATGTAGCCAGCGGCCGGGGACGCGAGGAAGACGACTGTGGCCGCGAGTTCGCGCGGGTCGCCCTTGCGCCCCAGCGGAACGCGCTCCATCTGGCCCTCGAGATAGCCCGGCGGGTACTGGTCCGTCATCTCGGTCTCGAAGAACCCGGGGGCGATCGCGTTGACGCGGATGCCCTTGCGTCCGGCCCACTGTGCGGCGAGGTCGCGTGTCAAGCCGATCAGTCCGGCCTTCGACGAGGCATAGGCCGCCTGCGGCAACCCCGCGGTCGTGATCCCCAGCACCGACGAGATGTTGATGATGCTTGACCCGGGCTGCATGACGCGGCCGCACGCCTGGGCCATCCAGTAGCACCCGTTCAGGTTGATGTCGATGACTCGGCGAAACTCGTCCGGCGTTTCTCGGGTGGCGGGCACGGCGGTGGCGACGCCCGCGTTGTTGACGAGGATGTCGACGCGGCCAAAGCGCTCCAGCGTGGCCTCCACCAGCGCCGTGCACGATGCGGGATCGCCCACATCGGTCGGGACCGTCAGCGCTTGACGACCGGCCTTCGCCACCAACTCCGCGGTGTCGGAGAGGCGATCGACGCGGCGCGCGCCCAGGGCGACGTCCGCGCCGGCCTCGGCCAGCGCCTGTGCGAAGGCCACGCCCAGCCCGCTCGAGGCGCCGGTGACTATGGCCACCTTGCCGTCCAGGCGGAACATTTCGTCGACGGTCACATCTGCCTCCTCGGAGTCGCTCGCTCCTCGGCGGCATATCCCGCCGCCGAGGACGCAAATGATGACTGCACCTCCGCCAGCACCGCTCCCACGCCGCGGCCGACTTCGAGCAGTCGCGTTCCCGCTGCGAAGTGTGTGCCGTCGAGGATCAGCGGCTCGCGCCATGCATAAGTCGACATTTCGCGCCCCCCCGTCGCGGCCGTGTCGACTTAAGCACGCCCCAGCTGCATAACTCGACACGGCCGCGACGGGAGGTCCCAAGTGTCGACTTATGCAGGTCAGTGGGTCGTGCCGCCCTCGGCCACCGTCGCTGCGTCGGTTGGTTCGCCCGTCCTCCAACTCGGCTTGCGTAGCCGGTAGAGCAGGAGCGGCGGAAGGACACCGACGGCGATTACTCCTGCTAACAGCGCGACGGCGTACGCGGGCGTGCTGACCTTTCCGAGCTGACTCGGCGGCAGGAGCCCGACGACACAGGCGGCGACAGACGCGATGGCGCCGACGACGCAGATGGTCATCATTGCCGGTGCCCGGTAGCCGCGCTGGTGGTCAGGCTCACGCCGGCGCAGCTGGGCGGCGGCCACGAACATCAGGACGTACATGATCAGGTACACCTCCGTCGCGAGGGCAGCGAACACCCAGTAGGCGCGCGACACGGCCGGGACCAGCGAGTAGAGCAGGCCGATCAGCGTGATGACGATCCCCTGGGCGACGAGGATGCGCAACTGCACACCGTTGCCGTTGAGCTGTTGAAAGTAGGGGGGCAGGTAACCACGCTTGCGCCCGATGTCGAGCAGGCCGGTCGACGGGCCGGTGAGCCACACGAGCAGCCCGCTGAGGGACGCGATGACCAGGCCGATGGCGATGATCGGCTGAACCAGGCCGAGGCCGAAGTGCCCTAGCAGGCCTCTGAATGCCTGCATGACCCCCGCCGTCAGGCTGATGTGCGCAGAGGGGACCGCGACCGCGATCGCCAGTGTCGGAAAAATGAAAACTAGTAGGACGAGGATCACCGCCAGGAGTACAGCCTTCGGGAAGTCGCGGGGAGGGTCCCGGAGATCGTCGACGTGAACCGCATTGACCTCGACACCGGCGTAGGTGAAGAACCCGTTGACGATCAGGACGATGCTCGTCAAGCCGTGCCACGGCGGAAGCACGTGGTGTGCATTCAGTGGCGCGGCCGAGGCGTTCCCCTGTAGCAGGTAGATGACCGCGAGGACAACAAGCAGCAGGCCCGGGATCAGGGTTCCGATCAAGATGCCCCAGGAGGCGAGTTTGTCGGCGCCGATAGCACCGCGGGCCGATACGAGCACCGCCCCCCAAAAAACGACGATGATCACGACCGTCGTGTACAGGCCACTGTGCGCGAGGCCCGGCGCGAACACGTACGCCAGCGTGCTCGCCATGTAGGCGAGAATCGCCGGGTAGTAGAACGTCGTCTGGGCGAACTGACACCACACGGCGGCAAACCCCATGCCGGGTGAGATCCCCTCGCTGACCCAGTTGTAGACGCCGCCCCCCCAGCCCGAGGCGAGCTCGGCCGACACGAGCGCCGCGGGCACGAGGAACACGATCGCGGGGACGACATACAGCACGACCGAGGCGAGACCGAACACCGCCGTCGCTGGAGCCGACCCCAGATCTCCGACCGACCCCAGGATCAGCAGGGCCATGGCGAACCAGGCGATCGTCCGCTTCGATCCAGTGCCGGCCCGGGTCCGAGCGCCCGCTGTCAACCGGTCGGGCCTCGGTGGCGAGTCTTCAGGATCCGTCCTGCTTCTTGCCCGTTGGTTTCCAGCCGTGCCTGACGCCCTCCAGCAACCGGCGCTGGCGCTCGGCGTTCTCCTTGGTGGTATGGCGGGAGTAGACCTTCCCCGTCTCTCGATCTACGACCTGATACGCCCCGTCTGCCTCTTTGACGCTGTAGGGCACCCCACTTCCCTTTCCGTTCGGCCACGCTCGCTTACTGGCGCCATTAGACCACGTCGCGGAGCGCACGCGTCAATCGACGGCTCGGTGGCGACGAGTCGGCGCAGGGGCGCCCAGTTCTCGCCCGGCTCGGCGTTCTCCAGGTCGAGCAGGTTGCCGTACAGGTACCTCACCAACTCCCGGCAGCGGCCCGGGGCGAGGAAGTGAACGGTGGCGAGCTCGCTCACTCCCATGTATCCGGCGAGGGATCTGAAACGCGCGGTGCGATGAGGTACGAGCCCGATGCGGCGGAGCCGGGCCGCAGCTTTGATCTGCTCCCAGTCGGACTGATCGGGACGTGTCGGGCGGGCTGACGGAGACGCCGGTTGGGCCACGGCGGACGCCGCGGAGGCGTCCACGAGAACGGCGCCCATCAGAACGGCGACGACGACGGTTGCGGCCAGCGTGCGATTGCGCATGGTGATGCTCCTTCTCCACGCTCCTCGCCGCCGATTCTATGGACGGGTGACGGACGACGGTGTGCCCCGGTCCCGGCGGTGGTTGGCGGTCCCGAGTGTCCGCTGATCGGTTAGAAGGAGCACACCGCCGACGGCCAGCAGCGCCAGGGCGAGCCCGCCCGCCGCGCCGATGGCGGCATCGCCCCAGTCGAAGCCCCCGCCCGGTGCCTGAATCCGGACGACCGCCTGGGCCGCCGCCGGGGCCGCGCCCACCGGGGCAACGGGGATCATCCTTTTGTCCTGACGGCTGTACACCGCCGCGGGCGCCCGCGAGGTTGTGGAACTCGTCGTGGCGGCGGCGACCGATACCGGCGAGGTGGCGGTCGCGGTGAGTGCGAGCACGAGCGCCGCGGTTCTGGTCGTTCGGCTGAGCATGTGGAGCGCCTCCATCTGATTCGTCGATCGCCGAGTGCGATCGAATCGGCGAGCAGTCTCCGAGCGACTGGTCGAGCACCGGTCCAGCTCGGTCGAGAATCGGTAGAACTCCCCGTGGCGCAGTGGTAGCGTTGGGCGAGGGGCGACGGCGATCGAATTCCGTGTGCTGGGGCCGGTGGAGGCCGTCGACCGAGACGGCGCGCTTGCGCTGGGCGGTCCCAAGCAACTGACGCTGCTCGGGGTGCTGCTGGTGGAGCGTGGCGTGGCGGTCTCCTCGGATCGCCTCATCGACGTCCTCTGGGGTGAGCGGCCGCCAGCGAGCGCGGTCAAGCTCATCCAGGGTTACGTGTCCGGTCTGCGCAAGGCGCTGGGCGACGGCGTGTTGCTCACGCAGGGGCGCGGGTACCTGCTGCAGATCCCGCCGGGCCAGCTCGACGTGGACCGGTTCGACTCACTCGCGGCGGAAGGCCGACGCGCGCTCGACGACGGGGATCCGTGCACCGCGGCCGCTCGTTTGGGAGAGGCGATGGCATTGTGGAGAGGGGCGCCCCTGGCCGATTTCGCTTACGAGTCGTTCGCACAGCCAGAAATCGCGCGGCTCGAGGAATCGCGCTTGGCGACCCTTGAGAACCGAATCGACGCCGAGCTTGCCTTGGGCGCGAGCGCGCGGCTCGTGGGGGAGCTCGAAGCCCTCGTGCGTGAGCATCCGCTGCGTGAGCGCTTGGTCGGCCAGTTCATGCTCACGCTGTACCGCTCGGGGCGTCAAGCACACGCGCTCCAGGCCTATCGGGATGCCCGGCGTCGGTTGCACGACGAGCTCGGACTCGAGCCGGGCCGCGAGCTCGCGCAGCTTGAGCGCGCGATCCTCGAACACGATCTCGCGCTGACGGCACCGGCGCCGGTCCACCGTCCAGACGGACGCGCGCCGGCTGGAGGTGCAGCGCGGCGAGGCGTCTGGCTCATCACGATCGGGGCGGTCGTATTGCTCGCTGCCGTGATTGCGATCGCCGTGCGGCTGGCGGGCTCGGGAGCCAGCGCGGTTCGGGTGTTGCCCAACTCGCTTGCGGCGATCGACCCGGCCAGCGACCGCGTGGTTGGCGCTGTTGCGGTCGGGGCCAGTCCGGGCGCCGTCGCGTTCGGGTCGGGGTCGCTGTGGACGGCGAACCTGGACGACCAAACGATCTCGCGCGTCGATCCTCGGACAATGCAAGTGTTGCGAACGATCACGCTCAGGGGGCCGCCGACCGGAATCGCCGCGGCGGACGACGGCCTGTGGGTGGTCCAGTCAAACGTGAACCTGTACGCGAACACCGCGAGCAGCATCTCAGTCGCTCGCGTCGATCCCGAGTTCGACACACTCGACTCGCCCACGAAGATCGGGAACGTCATTCCTGACGGACCCGGTGCGGTCGCGGCGCGGGGCAACTCCGTCTGGGTGGCGCCCTCGGCGGGCCTATTGACTCGGTTGAGTGCGTCGACCGGAGCGGTGACTCAACGGCTCGACCCTAATGCCAGCCGGCGGGGATCGCGATCACCGAGGACCGAGCGATCTGGCTGACGGACGCCGAGGCCGACGAGGTCGTGCGCGTCGATCCAACCGGCTTGTTGACCCCGATCTCGGTTGGCAGTACGCCGACGGCGATAGCGGCCGGTGCGGGCGCGGTATGGGTGGTCGACTCCCAGGACGACGCGGTCGTGCGAATCGATCCCGACAGTCGGTCAGTCACCGACGAGATTGCTGTGGGCGACTCGCCGTCGGGGATTGCCGTCGGGGACGGATCCGTGTGGGTGGCGAATGCCGGCGACGGAACGGTGACGAGGATCAACCCGGTGAGCGACCGCGTCCAGGCGGTCATCTCGGTCGGCGGCAGTCCCAGCGCACTCACGGTCGGCGACGGCCGCGTCTGGGTCGCGGTCGACACACCGTCGCTGGCGCCAAGCGGGGGCGGAACGGGTGGCGGCACGCTCCGGATCGTTTCCGCGTACGACGTCGACTACACGGACCCGGCGCTGGGCTACGACAGCCTCTCCTGGCAGCTCGAGTACGCGACGTGCGCCAAGCTCCTCAACTATCCCGACCGGGGGGGCGCGGCCGGTGCGCAACTCGTACCCGAGGTCGCCGAGGCACTTCCGGCCCGCTCCTCCGACGGGAAGACGTACACGTTCACGATCCGGCCCGGGTTTCGCTTCTCGCCGCCCAATGATCAGCCGGTGACGGCGCAGACGTTCAAGTACACGATCGAGCGCACACTCAATCCAAAGACCGGGAGCCCGTTGGCTCAGTTTCTCTCGGACGTGGTCGGCGCCGATGCGTACATGGCCGGCAAGACCAGCCACATTTCGGGCGTAGTTGCCGACGGGAGCAGGCTCATTATTCGTCTGCGAGCCCCGGCCCCGGATTTTCTCTCCCGGATCGCGTTGCCCGCGTTCTGCGCCGTCCCGACGAATACCCCGATCAACCCCGGCGGCGAGCGGACGGTTCCGTCGGCGGGACCGTACTACGTGTCGTCGTACACACCGGGTCAAGGGGCGGTGCTCCTGCGCAATCCCAACTATCACGGCCACCGTCCTCGTCGCTTCGCGCGGATCCAGCTACGGGTCGGGATCGGGGCGCAAAGAGCGATCAACGAGATCGCAGTCGGCACCGCCGACTACACGACGCTCGGTGCCGACGAGTACAACGTAACCCCCGAGATCACTGCTCTGGCCTCGGCTCTCGCGCGTCGTTTCGGCCCCGGCAGCGCGGCGGCGGCGCACGGCCGACAGCAGTACTTCGTTACCCCGCTCCTCCAACTCGACTTCTTCTATCTGAACACGCACCGACCGCTGTTCAGCGACGTGAGAGTCCGTCGCGGTCAACTACGCCATCGACCGGCGCGCGCTGGTCGCCGTCGGGAGCGGATTTCAGGCCCTGCCCGCGAGCCCCACCGACCACTACCTACCACCGGGGATGCCGGGCTACCGCGCCGCCCACGTGTATCCGCTCAAGCCTGACCTGGCCAAGGCTCGGCAACTGATCGCCGCGGCGCACGCCGCGGGGAGCACCGCCGTCCTCTACACGCTCGACAGCTACCCAGGTCCAGAGCAGGCTCAGATCGTCAAGAACGACCTAGCCCAGATCGGGATTCGGGTCCAGGTTCAGACGTTTCCAAGTGACACCTTCTTCTCGCTTCTCGCCAAGCCCGGCGAACCATTCGACCTCGCGTACTCGGGGTGGGAAGCTGACTACCCGGATCCGTTCGACTTCCTGAATCTGCTGCTCGACGACACCTCGAACGCCCCCACGTTGAAGGATCCGGTGGATCAGCGCCGTCTCGCCGCCGCTGCACGACTCTCCGGGCCACAGCGCTACCTCACCTACGGCGCGCTCGACTTGGATCTCGCCCGCGACGCCGCTCCGCTGGCCGCGTTCGGCAACGGCTCGAGTCACGACTTCTTCTCGACGCGAATCGGCTGCCAGACGTTCGGGATCTACGGCATGGATCTCGCTGCGCTGTGCACCCGGAGTGCCCGTTGAAACGCAGCGGCTCCGGCCGGCCGTGTGCCTTCCGGAGCCGCTCCGACCGTCTGACGTTCGTCAGACGGGACAGCGGGTTGGGTTGGGTTCGTCGATCTTCCGAGGCGCCCCGTGGGGGATGAGTTGCACGGCGATCGTCTCGGCTTCCGTCGTGCCGTTGTTACGCAGCGTGTGCTCGTCGTTGCCGCCACCGTCGATGAACCCCTGACCAGCCGTGTACGTGTGACCCGCGCAGTTGCGATCCTCGCTGGTGAAGTTGGTCACCTGTCCTGAGACGACCAGGATCAGACTCGGGCCCGGGTGGGTGTGCCAGCCGGTGGTTCCGCCGGGGTCGATCTTGTTGTCGACGACGTAGACGTCGGTCTGCCCGTAGGCGGCCATGACCGCTCTCCAGGCTGGCGGGAACGCGTGGCCCTCCGCGAAGAACGAGTTGAACTCGGACTGGGCAAGGATCGTGGTGCTCAGACCGCTGCTCGGCGTGGCCAGCACGTCTGCCGCGTAGACGCCGCTAGCGGCCGCGCCGACGACAAGGGCCAGGATCCACTTCGACGTGAGCGATCGCAACTTGCGTCGGGATCGAGCGAGGATGGGCATGAAGACCTCCTGCGTCGCCGGTCACCCGGTGTAACCGGATTGCTCGGCAGGCTTCCTTGGGCCAGTCGAAGATTGGTCGGAAGCGGTTCAGGATCGGTAAAGGCGGTTGGTAGCTCTTCGGTGGGCGCAGCGACGAGGACACGACCCGGCTCGAGCTCAAGCACGTCGCCCTCGTCGGCGACGACACCTGGGCACGCTTCGGCCCCGGCGCGTTGGGCATCGGCTGGGACTGGGGCTGAGCGGACTCGGACGGCACCTCGGGGCGAGGAACGGCTCGATCCGGCGGAGGCCCAGGCGTGGTCCGCGTCCGAGGATGGGGGTCGCTTCATCACCGAGAGCAGCGAGCAGTGGGCCGGGGCGGCGGTGTCCGCGGGTATCGATCCCGGCACGGCGCGCGACTGGGCCGCGCGGACGACCGAGTTCTACACCGGGGCGCCGTGATCACACGGTCGACCGCGCCGTCACCGAACGCGACGGTGAAAGGCGAGTGAGCGCGTCAGCGCTCGACGATGGAGCGGGTCAGGGCGATGATCGTGACGAAGGTGCGGAAGAGGCGCAGCGGGTCCTCGTCGGTCGCGGTGACCGTGCGGCCGCCGGCGCGCTCTACGCCCCGGATCCAGGTGGCCATCTCGGCCATATCGGAGGTGAGGAACGTGACCTCGAGGGTGGCCGGTAGGTCGATCGCCGGCGGGGCCGCCGAGCCCGACCGAGCGAGCGCACGGGCGGCGCCCGCACGGATCAGCTCACAGGCACGCTCGGGGTGCAGGTTCTCGGCCGCGAAGCGGGTGATCGAGCGCTTGACTACCACGGCCTCGATCTCGGGCATGAACGGACGCGCCTCCTCGGCGGTGGCGTCGTCGCCGGTGATCAAGACCACCGGTACGCGGTGGTGCAGGGCGACGAGCGCGTTCAGCGCGCTCTCGCCCGCGACGACGCCGTTCAGCCGTGCCTCCCAGACGGCGGCGGGGTTATACGTGTGCGACAGGATCGCTCGCTCGGCCCCGATGGCGCCGTGATAGGCGACCATGAACACGGCGTCGAAGGTCCCGTCGAGCCCTTCCATCATGTAGAGCGGCTTGTGCCTGCCCGATAGGTACGACGCGTGGTGGTGCAGCTCGTCGGGGCGCAGGTTGTACATGGTGCGGTGGGCATCGTTGACCAGCACGTGGGTCGCCCCCGCTTGCGCCGCGCCGTCAATCGCGGCGTTCACCTCGTCGGTGAGCAGCCGCCGTCCGATCTCGTACTCGGCACCAGGGCCCCGCACCTGCTCCCAGTCGACGATTCCCGCCGTGCCCTCGATATCACTCGAAATGAAGACCTTCATGGCTCCCGTCATTACACTGACCGCCGACGTTGGCTACTTGTCTTATGACTGAGCGGGTGGCGGCAGGATGACGGGCGGCTCGGCGGAGCAGGCCAGCCTGGCGCGGCTTTCGGCGTCGTTGATGTGCGCCGACTTCGCCGCGCTTTCGAGCCAGCTCGAGGCGCTGGCACGGGGCGGGGTGTGTTGCGTCCACCTGGACTTCGGCGACGGCCGCTTCGTTCGCAATCTCCCGCTCGGGGTGGAGGTCTTCGCGCAGTTACCGCCTCGCCTCGCCTGGAGCCGCGAGTCCCATCTCATGCTCTCCGAGCCGCTCGAGATGCTTCACCTGTTCACGCCGCATTCGGATCTGGTCTTCTTCCATGTCGAGGCGTCATCGGATCCCCGGGCCTGCATCGAGGCCATTCGCGACGCCGGCGTCCGTCCGGGGCTCGCGCTCAATCCCTCCACACCGACCGGGAGCATCACTGACCTCCTCCCCGCGGTGCAGGACATCCTCGTCATGACGGTCGAGCCCGGATTCGCCGGCGCTCCCTTCGTCCCCGCGGTGGTTGAGAAGGTGAGGGAGATCCGCGGCCTCGCCGACGCAGTGAGCCCCGAGGTCAAGATCGAGGTCGATGGCGCCATCGGACCCGAGAACATCCCGAGCCTTGTCCGCGCGGGAGCCGATCGCTTCGTAGGCGGGACGACCGGACTGTTCACGGGGGGAGATCTCGAGGCGAGCGCCCGCTCACTGATCGCGTTCATCGAGCAGGCGCTGCGGCACCATCCGGGCTGAGTATGTCCTCAGGGTCGCCGCACACTGAATCCGTGCCGTCCGCCGCTCCGAAGGTAGGCACGCTCGTCTCGGTGAACGTCGGCATGCCGAAGGATGTGGGGTGGCAAGGGAAGACCGTCTTCACCGGAGTCTTCAAGGACGCCGTGGCGGGCCCGCGCCATGTCCGGAAGCTCAACGTCGAGGGTGACGGCCAGGGCGACCTGGCCGGCCACGGTGGTGAGCAACGCGCCGTGTTCGTCTACCAGATGGATTCCTACCGCTACTGGGAACGCGAGCTCGGCCGAGATGACTTCGTCTACGGACAGTTCGGCGAGAACTTCACGGTCGACGGGCTCGGCGACGACGAGGTCTGCATCGGCGACCGTTACCGAATCGGCACGGCGACGTTCGAGGTAACGCAACCCCGGGTCACGTGCTATCGCGTTGGGATTCGCCTGAACGATCCGCGGATTCCCGCTCTGCTCGTTTCCCGCCGGCGCCCGGGCTTCTACTTCCGGGTCCTCGAGGAGGGCGACGTACAAGCGGGAGACGAGATCGTCAAGCTCGCTTCCGGGCCCGAGCAGATGCCGGTCGCGGAGGTCGACGGGCTGCTCTACCTTCCCGGACACTCACGCCAAAAGCTGTTGCAAGCGCTGCGGATCCCGGCCCTTAGCCCCGGCTGGCAGGCGTCGTTCAAAGCCCTGCTCGACGAAGCCCCCGGTAGCGGCAACGCGGGCCTCGCCGTAGCCAGCCCGCCTCCCGCCTGGCCCGGCTTCCGTCAGCTGACCGTGACCGCCATCACGCCGGAAAGCGATTCGGTGATCTCGATCCGCCTCGAGGACCTCGACGGCGCGCCACTCCCGGCGGCACGCCCCGGTCAGTACCTCACGGTGCGGGTCCAGTCCGACGAGCAGCAACGCTCGTCGCTGCGGAACTACTCACTCTCCGGACCGCCGGACGGGGGCTATTACCGGATCACGGTCAAGCGCGAGCCCGGTGGCATCGTCAGCGGTTACCTGCACACGCGGCTCGCGGTCGGCGACCAACTCGAGATCGCGGCACCGCGTGGCACCTTCATCCTCGATCGGACGCAAACGCCTGTGCTGCTCATCAGTGCCGGCATCGGGGCAACCCCGGTCCTGGCAATGCTCCATGCGCTGGCCGAGGAGCACTCCGACCGGCAGATCTGGTGGCTTCAGGGCGCTCGTGACGGTCGGGAGCACTCCTTCGCCGGCGAGGCGCGGGCGCTTCTCGCTTCGCTTTCGAGCGTCCGGATCCACATCTGTTACAGCCACCCGGATCCGGACGATCTCGAAGGTCGCGATTTCGACACCGTTGGTCGCCTTACCGCGCCGCTGCTGGCCCAACTCGACCTACCCGGAAACGCCGAGGCATACATCTGTGGCCCGGCATCGTTCATGGACGAGATCAGCGCCGGATTGGGTGCGATCGGCCTCGGCCCAGCCCAGATCCACACCGAGCCGTTCGGGCCGGCGCCCGCCGTGACGCCGGGCATCGCCGCCACGCCGGCGCGAGCGCCCCACCCGCCCGCAGGTGAACCGGGCAGTGGCCCGACCGTCGAGTTCGCGCGCAGCGACCTCGCGATCCCGTGGAGCGAGGACTTCGCGAGCCTGCTCGAGCTCGCCGAGGCGTGCGACGTTCCCGTCCGTTGGTCTTGCCGCACCGGCGTCTGTCACACCTGCGAGACAACGCTCATCGCGGGCAGCCTCGACTACAACCCGGACCCGGTCGAACCTCCCGCCGAGGGCAGCGCGCTCATCTGCTGCTCACGGCCGCACGACGGCGTGGTCCTCGACCTCTGACCGTCCGCTGAATCGGGCTCGCCGAGCCCTGATCGAGCAGCCGCCGGCGACGGGGCCATTCATCCCTGCACTTGGTGGGAAATTCCGGAGGGAGGCTCCGGATACGCTACGCTTGATGTGTACCGGGAGCCCGTTGACCGGTACCTCTGAACAGCAGACCGCTTCGCCCGGGTTCACCCCGGCCCGGAACCTCTGACACCTCCACGCCGACCATGACGAGCACGACGCGATCCCTGCGACGAAACCTGATCCGGCAGGGTCCGCTGGCGGGTCGTTACCCGGCCGTGGCGTCGATGGTTGTCTGCGCGCTCGTGCCGTACCTGGCGCTGTCCGGTGCGCTCGGGCCGATCACTCCGATCATCGCCGGGGACCTGCACATGAGCCTCCAGACGTTCAGCTTCGGCGCGGGGATGGCCAACGCGGCCTACGCGGTCGGCACCGTGCTGGCGGTGCAGTTCGCTCTGTTGCTCCCGCAACGCCGGATGATGGTCGTCTATGCCGCCGTGCTCGTGCTCGGCTCGGTGTTGACCGCCTCGGCGCAAGATCCGGCCATGTTCATCGCCGGCCGCATTCTCCAGGGCCTGTGCACGAGCCTCCTGCTGATCGCCGCCGCGCCGCCCCTGTTCCTCGGCTTCCCGATGGCGAGGCTCCGCTCGACCGCGGTGATCATGAACATGTGCATCTTCGGCGCCGTCGCGCTCGGTCCGTTGATCGGCGGCATTCAGGCGGGTGCCCACGGG
>DATBYI010000014.1:0-11133 GCA_036513815.1 Solirubrobacteraceae bacterium | reverse complement strand
GTCGTCGGTCTTCTTGATCGTCGCCTTGCCGTCCTTGGCCATGGCCTCGACGACCGGGCAAGCAGAATCGTCGACTTCTTCGCCGAGCAGCGTGAAGCATCGCTCAATGTTGCTCACGTGCTGACGGGTCTCCTCGCGATGCGTACGCAACGCGCGCTTGATCTCGTCGCGGTTCGCGTGCTCTTCGAGCTCCTCGAGAACCTCGACCAGCTTCTGCTCCATCGTCAGGGCGGATCCCAGCTTGAAGGTGAAGATCTCCTCCGGGGTGTTCAAGCGTTCAAACATTTTGAGTCCTTTGTTCGGTGGTGCGGTTGAACCTCACACCGCACGTCTCAGATGAGCCGTCGAGATCGCGCGGTCACCGTATGAGGGCGCTGCAACAGCGTCGTTCACGTACACCGAAAGACTGAAATGTTCGATGCAAGTTGGAGCAGACCCAAACAGGGTCGCCGACGCACTAGTGACCATAGCACTCTCACAGCGCTCCTGGTTCTGTCTCCGGATCCTCGGGGAACTGAAGCGGCGGCCGTAGCCTCCGCTGGCCGAGCCGCGATCGCTTCACGAGCGGTAGCCGTGGCCGTCGGTGATTCGTGCTGGTGCGGGCGAGACGCAACGCAGGTCCTCCCCGGGGGCGGTTTGGGGCGCCCGAAGGTAGGGTTCTGGTTGTGGGCGTCTCAGTCAGACCAAACGATGTGTGGGTGCTCCCGGCGGAGCCTTCCGCTGTGACCATGCTGCGACGCCGGGCATCGGAGTTCGTATCCACGGCGGGCGCTTCGGACGAGGTGACCGAAGCGGTCGCGCTCGCGGTGTCGGAGATCGTCACGAACGCGGTCGTCCACGCCTACAACGGCCAGGAACGCGGGGACGTCCGGGTCAGCTGTCAGGTAGACGGCGAGCGTTTCATCGTCGAGGTGGCCGACGACGGCTCCGGCATCTGGCTGCGTCAGGACTCTCCCGGGATGGGGCACGGTCTGGCCATGGTGGGCGCCCTAGCGCGGACGCTCGAAATCGCCCCCGGCCCTGATGGGCGCGGTACAGCCGTGACGATGGCTTTCGGCGCGCTTCCGCCGCCCGAGGTGCCGCCGGGATTGGAGATGCTTTGCCCGCTGGCTCTCGAGACCGTCGCCGATGTCTCGAATGTCGACCTCGTTCACGAAGGCGTACTGCGCCGCGTTGCCGCAGAAGTTGCGAACGATCCCGCGCTGGCAGATTGGCTACGCGCAGCGGTGCCCCCGGCGAAGCCTGGGACAGCGACCTGGTCGGCGCTGCGCGAAGGCGGCGTCCGCCTCGTCGTCCACGACCCCACCGTCCCGCGCTCGCCGGGAGGTACCGGAGAGCGTCTCAATCTCATGTGGTGGGTCTCGGTCGCGCTCGAGAGGTCCGACGGAACGCTAACCGCGCTCTGGGGACTCGGCGGCCGCGAGGGTGGACGCCCTGTGCCGGGCGCAGAGGTCATCCGCATCTTCGCCGACGCCGCGCGCCGCAACCTGGTGCAGCCCGCCGAGCGGGCTCTACTGCGCGCTCGACTGACGATGACTTGCAGTTAGGGCTCGACTCGAATCAACACATCGGCCTGTCCCGGCGCAGGCCCTCAGGATGGCCACTGTTCAGCGGACGATTTCTACGAGCAGCACCCAGCCGCTGTATACCGCCGCCGCGATACCGAGGAGGGCGGCGGACGCGAGCCAGTACAGGCCACCTCCCCAATGAACGATGAGCGAGATGCCCGTGATCGCCGTCGGGATGGCTGGTGCGGCCGTGGTGGCGATGCGGGTACGGTGCCACGCGGCGGGGTCCTCGGGCTGCTCGCGCCGGGTGGCGAGCTGTCGGGGGGTCACCGCGAGCAACGTGAGCCCGATCACGAGCAGCTCGATACCCAACAGTCGTATGTTCTGAGGGACGAGGGTGAGCGCGCAGCTGATCAGCACCACGAGGACGGCGGCGAGCGTTTCCGCGGCTCTGGGCGGCAGGAAATTCGGGCTCTTGAGAATGCGCTCCAGGTTGATCGAGACCGCCACGAACAGCAGGCCGGTTAGTGCCGCCGCGGCCCCTACGAGTGCCTGGCAGAACGCCTGCCACGCTGCGGGGTCATAACCGCGTGCCATCAGGAGGAAATCAACCCCCAACGGCCGTCGGGGCACGCCGCTCGTCTGATGCACGTACACACGGGCGGGCGCATCTTCTCAGACCGCTGAGCGACTATGGCTCCCTCGCTCCACGCAACGGTCGCAGAGAGCTCGGAGGGTCACGTCCGGTGGCCTCGGCCTAGGCGTACGCGCCACTGCGTAGCTCCGAACGCCTGCGATCAGTTGCCGTGCTGTTCGAAGTACCCGGAGCTGCCGAACCCCCGCACTGAATAGACCTCTATCACGACCGCTATGCCGTTTTTCTCGGGGTCCTGCTCACGCTCCGGCTGGACGATCGCCTGGTAGATCTCGTCGTTGAGCTCCGGCCTGGCACTCGCGCGACCCTCGATCGCCACATACCTCACTCCTGGACCGCCGAAGTCGGCGTACACGAGCGACACGCGCGACTCCTTCGTGATCGCCTTCGCGAAGCCGTCGTCGCGTTTGCGGACCCAGATCGCCAGCTCCTTCGGGCTGCGGACGTAGGTACTGCCGCGAAACGTGGCCGCCGGGCTTCCGTCCTCACGGACGTACGCGAGCGCCGGCGGGTGACCGCGCAGAACCGCGCCGTCAAGCGCCTCCCGAACCGGGCCGCCGAGGTCGACGGAATCTGGCATCAGAGAACCTCTTCCTGTTGTGTGGACAACTGTTGACCGCGCAAGATTACCTGGCCGACTCTCGCCCCATGCGCTCGTGCATGCCGTGCGTGGCGCCCATCGCATGATCACACGCTCGCTCACACGGTCCGGCGGTTAGCTGCACGGCGGCTACTCAATCAACGGAGGTTCCTATGCGACTCATCAACCTCCAGGTCATCGAGGACGTGTTCACGCCCGAGCGGAAGACGGGATTGGAGAGGAAGAGATGAACACCCACCCACTGGACTGCAGCGGAGCAGGCCGCTCCGACCGCCTGGGACCCCGTATTGGCGCCAATCTCGGGACACAGCGCGACGTCGACCGTCCATCTTGGTCGGGCTGTAAGCGACAACCGGCGAACCGTTCGGCCGAGCCGCGCGTAAGGCTCGAAGCAGAGCGTATTTCGGAGGCGCGGCGCGCCTCTTACACCTAGGGACCGAGGGCTTCACCACCATGCAGATTCTCTTTCTCGTATCAGCCCATAACAGCTTGAGTCAGCGCGCCTGGATCGCGTTGACCGAACTTGGTCACGACGTGGCGGTCGCTGTGGTCGACTCGCCCCGGGGGATGGAGACAGCGGTGTGGGCGCACGCTCCGGACTTGATTGTGTGTCCGTTTCTCAAGACGCTGATCCCTGAATCGATCTGGCGCCGGCATTGCTGCCTGATCGTGCATCCCGGACCGCGAGGGGATCGCGGCCCGTCATCGCTGGATTGGGCGATCGAACTCGATAAGCCGGATTGGGGAGTGACCGTACTGCAGGCGACCGGCGACGTCGACGCCGGAGAGGTGTGGGCGACACAAAGCTTCAGCATGCGCAAGGTAGGGAAGAGCAGCCTCTGTCGGCACGAGGTCCGTCGCGCGGCGGTCGAGGCGGTCCTCGACGCGATCGACAGACTTGTGTTGGTCGGGGCAGCACCATCGGCAAGGACTCACGCATCGCCCGGTCCCTGCCTACCGCTGATGGGCCAGGAGATCCGCGCGATCGACTGGCAGTCCGATCGCACCGAGCGTGTCCTGCGGAAGGTATACGCCGGCGACGGTCACCCCGGCGTGCTCGACGCGATCGACGGTAGGGCACTTTCACCTATTTGGAGCTCACCCGGAGCGGACTCTGCGTGGCCGGCCGGGCGAACTCATCGGTCAGCGTAACGGAGCGATCTGCCGAGCCACGGTCGACGGGGCGGTGTGGATAACGCACCTCAAGCAACAGAACACGCCGAGGCGGAGCAATTTCAAACTACCTGCCACACACGCGCTCTCGCTCGCCGGTATCAACGTCGAGGCTCCCGAGGTCGGGATCGCGCTCGATGCTCAGATCCCCGACGACCACACCTACCGTGAGATCGCCTACCACGAGCACGCGAGCGTGGGTTACCTGAGGTTCGCGTTCTACAACGGCGCGATGAGCACCGAGCAGTGCGGGCGGCTCCGCGAGGCGTTTGCGCACGCCCGCGCCCAAGAGCACACGAGGGTGATCGTTCTGATTGGCGGCGATGACTACTTCTCAAACGGCATTCACCTCAACGAGATCGAGGCGGCTGACAATCCGGCCCAGGAGTCCTGGCGCAACCTCCAGGCGATCGACGATCTGGTCAAGGACGTACTCGGGACCGATTCGCACCTCGTCGTCTCCGCCCTGGCTGGAGACGCGGCAGCGGGCGGAGTACCCCTCGCGCTCGCCGGCGACTACGTCCTCGCACGCGAGGACACCGTCTTGAGCCCCTACTACCAACACATGGGCGGCCTATACGGATCGGAGTACTGGACCTACCTGCTGCCACGGCGCGTCGGGGCCGCCACGACGGCGCGGCTCACCTCAGCACCGTTCCGGCCGGTCGGCTCACGCGAGGCGGTCAGAATCGGGCTAGTCGACGCGGCCCTCGACGAGAACCTCGAGGACTTTCGGGCGGCCACTGCTCGCTTCGCCGAAAGGACCGCGCATGACGGGCTGCACAAGGCTCGCCTAAAGGACAAGCGACACCGGCGCGTCATCGACGAGCGTGCCAAACCACTCGAGGCATACCGCCAGGAGGAGATGGCACGCTGCCACGAATGCTTCTTCGGTCCCGACCCCGCCTACCACGAGGCGCGAAGGCGTTTCGTCTACAAGCTCCCCACCCCCGACATCGCAAGGGACGAGCCGGTCCGTGTCGCGATCTGACCCTCGATCACCTGTGCCTATCCCAACGCCGCGCACGGGCAGTGCGGCCCCGCGCCTGTCGCTCCCGATGATCTTGCAACGCGAGGTGAAGTGAGCCACTCGCCGAACCGCTCGGCCGGCGATCGCACCGAGCCGGACGTCAGCATGATGATGCTGAGCGGGCTGCTGGACGGGTCGCTGCGCGGGTTTGCGATCTACCACCTGCTCAAGGCGGACCTGATCACGATCCGCGGGCTTCCGGAAACGCCGAGACGCCCGATAAGGGCGTGAATGCGGCCGCGCGTCTCGCCGAGTGCGGGCTGCTGGTCCACGCCTGAATGAGTCACGTCGGCGGCGTGGTCCCTCTCGTTCGTAAGCGGTAGCGACCCGTCGGCCGCCGGCACCGCTCCTTGACCTGCGGCTTGGTGCAGCTCGTTGTCCGCCGCGCGATCTGCTCGGTCAACTGCGTGTTCTGCGCGAGCATCCCCAGATGCTGGCTCGGCCATCATGCGCTCACGCCCGGGCACCTCGGTCTGGAGCGCCTCGAGCTTCCTGCTAGCGCCGAACTTCGGCGTCGTGATGCTTCTGCAGGGCCATGTCGCGGATCTTGTCGCGTTCGGCCTGACGGGTTGCGGCATGCAGAATTAGGAAAGCGTGGGCCGCCCGGGTCGAGAACGCCAGGTTGAGCAGGATGAATGGATAAGAGTCCGACCGAAGGCCGGACGCGGCAGCGTTGTCCGTGATGCACAGGACCACCAGGACGGTCCGCCGATGATGAACCGAGAGTGCCAAAGAAGCGCGGCGCCACAGCCGTCCGACGCAAGCTCCACCTCAACCCGAACCCGCCTCGCCGCTACACGCTTCGAGCGCTCGGCGAGCACCCCGAAGTGGTGAGGGAAGTCTGCCGCTAAAGCGCCCCCCTTTTCAGCCATGAGAGACAGCCACGCACCGCGCCGCCGTCGTCAAAGCGGGCCCTGGTCCAGCCAGCACCTGAGGATGGGAGGGCCGTCACGTCCGAGTCATCTGAGGACGCTAGACCCGGCGAGATCGCCCTCAACCACGCCGACACCAATGCGAAACCCCTCTGTGAGAGGCGGGTCGCACATCATGCTCTTGACCTCCGGCGGTGGTTCGCGGTGCACCGGATGTGACCCGCCGACCGATCGAGTTCTGTCCCAGAAAGCCGGATGGTCCCGGCTCCTAACACGTTCGCTCTGCGTCGACCTTGCGGCCATGACGCCAAAGCCGGCCAGAATGAGTTAGAGCCGGACAAGCTTCGTCCGCCGAGGGCTGAAGCGGGACTGCTGATGATCGTACACCGTTGGGAGGTCTTCGACGGCGGCCACTCGGAGGAAGCCCCCGCGTTGGCGAACGCGACGGCTTTACGTGGTCAGCCCCGCGACCAGGTTGATCGTGGTCGCGATGATGAGCGTCCCAAACGCGTAGGAGAGGAGCGCGTGCCGCAGGGCGGTCCGACG
This sequence comes from Solirubrobacteraceae bacterium, assembly GCA_036513815.1. Taxonomy (GTDB): domain Bacteria; phylum Actinomycetota; class Thermoleophilia; order Solirubrobacterales; family Solirubrobacteraceae; genus Palsa-465. The sequence goes on along the minus strand of DATBYI010000014.1, from coordinate 4,748 downwards.
GATGTTGGTGGTCTTCAGATTGGTGTCCGAGACCTGGAAGGTCATTCCGATTGTCAGAGCGAGGTACGCGAAGTCGATGTAACACGGCGCTCCCTCGGCGTTGAAATCGACACCCCCTGCTGTGCCTTCGTAGTAGAGCTTGGCGTAGCGAAGGGTGTAGACGGTGTGAACGACGCTCCAGGCGAGGACGATGCTGACGACGCTGAGGCCGACGAGCAGTGCCTTGCTCAGGCCGTTGCTGTGACCGGCGCGCACGAGCACGAGACCCACCGCGATAAGACTCGCAACGCTTGCGCTGAGCAGCAGAGCATCAGCCGCAGCGCGGCGTGGATTCTCCCGTCTCGCCTGCTCAGCGGTGTCTGCTGCATCTAGAGGCCACAGAGATTGCCACATCCAGCTGACAAAGATCAGCCCCGCGATGTCCCAGCCCGAAAGGGGAATGAGCCACCACGGGCCCACGATTGCGACGACGAGTCCGCTGACCGCGCCCGCCCCGAGGGAGACGCCGACGCGCTCCCCCACCGAAGGACCTTTCCGGCGAGACTGGGTCCCGTCAGAGGAGGGTGACGGACGAACCATCGGCATTGAATAGCACGGCCGGCGGCGGGTGACACCCTGACGTTGGACCGGTCACGCGACAGCGCACGTATGCCAGTGAGCGCCGGGTCCGTTCGATGTCCAGAAGCCCAAAGAACGCTGTCAGCCGTCGACGTCCTGGGAGCGCCGCCACCGGGGCGGCCGGGTGCTGGGACGCTAGGCTTAGGGAGCACACCTTCGTGGGGCCTCTCCCTCTCTCTCAGCCCAGCGGTGGTCTTCTCTCAGAGAAGAGTTGGGAACGAGGCTGGCATGAGCATCTCAGAGCCCGGGTTGACGGGCCGACAGCAGTTGGCAGCGATCTCCCGCTCGATGGCCGGTTGGCAACGCGACCACTATGGTCGCGAGTCGACTCAGGTCAACGCGTATGCGATCAAGGACATGATCGTGGTGGTAGCGCGGTTGAAACACCTCACGCCGCTCGAGAGCTCCATGGTGGATGCAGGCGAACCTGAGCGCGTGCTCGCCCTGCGCGCGCAATTCGCTCGCGTGATGGCCGGACGCTACAGGCACACAGTCGAACAGGTCACCGGACGAACCGTCGTCGCGTTGCTCTCGCAAGCGCACGTCGACCCCGGCATCATCGTCGAGACATTCTTCCTAGACCGCCGGTTCGGGTCAACGCTCACCGACGGCCTGGCTGAGGTAATCGACCTCCCGGAGGCCCTCGACACTTGACGCGACGGGCGCGAGGCGCTCGATTGACGTCTCGTCCCGACCCGATGCGGCGCAGGAACGCGTCGCCGGAACCGCACGCCTGAGCCGAGGCGTCTGCTCCGCGCTGACGCTCGGATCTGACCGAGTCGGCGGGACTGACCCCAGTTGCGATAGATGCCAGCCCAAAGACCTGCTTCCGCCCCGGCAGGGTGCTGGGCACGAGCGATGATCGGGAGAGACCCGGATCGCGCAGAAACGAGGCACTTCACCGACATGGTCCGTCTGCGCTGTCGGTGCTGATTAACCCCCCACCCTTTCCGCCTAAAGGGAGCCCGTCGCCAGCGGCAACATGCTCGTCGGAGCGGCAAAGGAGATCTCCGCGGAACGGCCGGTCACGAGCGCTCCCGCATCGTCACGGGGGCCCAGCAGCCGTGGATCGGCCAAGCGGTCGCGTCTCAGAACTGCTGTAAATAGCCTCGGTGCCGTCAAGGCGACGGCGTAGGTTCCCTCATGTCCTCGCAGACGATTGAAGGAGCCCTACGCCGTGAGACGTACCGTACCGCCGTCGGCGGAGATTGAAGCTCGGATCGAGCAGCTGCTGGCCGTTGGCGTCCGTGATAACCCGCGTGAGTCGCTGTCCGAGTCGCGAAGCTGGGCGCCCGGCTGATTATCCGGCGGGCGGTGGCGTACGAGTTCTACGCGTGGTTGGGCCGCGCTCGCTATGACCGCCGGCCGGAGCATCCGCGCGGGCTTGAGAACTACGGGGAGGGGCTGCGCAACGGGTTTCGCCCGCGCACGGTGCAGACCGCCGAGGGGGAGCTCGAGGTCGAGATCCCGCAGGTCCGGGAGGCGGCCGAACGTTCGCGTCCAACAATTCCCGCGGACACCCAAGCTATTCCCGGCGCAAGCAAGGCGGGGCCGGAGCGGAGCGGCGGAGAACTCCAGCTAGGCCGTCGCCAGGCTCGTCGACAGGAGCGCTGATGCTGCTCGTCGCACGAACACGCCGGCTATTACTATCCGCTGCCCACGACGGTCTTTTCCAGCACCGTTAGCTGGCTCGTGAGATGCGGCGCGGCCGAAGCGAGCAGCGCGGGCGCATCGGTACACGCAGGACATGTGGCGAACACACGCACAATGTCCGGAGCGCCGTTGGCCGGATCGCTCTCAGCAACCGCGAGTTCGCTGCCGCTGGCATTGAACACCGGTGGCCCCTGCGCGTCGGGCAACGACAGCACGCGTAGCATCTGCCCGGTGCGTGAGTTCCAGACCCGCACCGTGTCATCGAGGCTCGATGTCGCGGCGAGCGAGCCGTCTGGACTGAACGCCACCCCCTGGAGCCCCCGCGTGTCGCCGATCAGGTTGACCAGCTGGCGTCCCGTGGCGACGCTCCAGATCGTCGCGCGCGCGTCCCACGAGCCGACGAGCAGCCGCGAGCCGTCGGGACTGAGGTCCACGCCGGAGACCTCGCCGCCCTCGTTTACCTGCTGCAGCAACTGCCCGGTGCGGGCATCCCACACGTCCGCATAGCCGCAGAAGTACGCGGCGGCGACGCGCCGATCGTCCCGGCTGAACGCAAACGACTCCGGCAGGGACTGGCATTCGGCGGGGCTCTGGAGCGAGACAGTGCGGCCGGTCGCGAGCGACAGGATCACGGCGCCGGACCCCGTACCGACGTTTTGGTTGAGCGCGACGCTCGCGTCGTTCCAGGCGAAAGTGGTCTCGTTGAAGTCATTCGCGGAAATCACCGCCGTTGTGGTCAGCCTGTGCACGAGACGGCCGGTACGCGCGTCCCAGATCATCAGCGGCGCTCCGGGGTTCCCGATGCCGAGGGCAAGGCGGCCGTCGGCGCTCAGCACGACCGTTTGCACGCGGGGAAAAGTCACTTTTCGAGGCGCCTGTCCCCCGGCGATCGGGGCGGAATACACAATCGGCTGTGAGGATGACGACGCCTCGAGCCTGTCACTGTCAAACACGATCTGCTGTGGGCTCGTGGCGAGTGGCAGCGTCTGGAACGACCGCTCCGCGCCGGTCGCACGCCACAAACGCGCAACACCATCATTCGAGGCGGTCAGGACGGAGTCGCCGTCGGGCGTGAATTGGATCGAGTCGATTGCCGCGGTCTGCCCCTGGTAGGCAACCAGCTCCTGCCTGGTGGGAACCGACCAGACGCCGGCCGTGCCGTCCTCGGCGCCGATCGCCAGCCGGGTGCCGTCGGGACTGAACGCAACCGCCGAGATCTCGACCTCCGGGAGCGTCGTCAGTGTGAACTCCTTGCGCCAGGTGGCGGTGCTGAAGATCGACACGGTGCCGTTCTGGCCGGACTGCGTTGGGTATCCGACGGCCAGCTCGCTGTCGTTGGGGCTCAGAGCCACGACCACGGGCCACGAGCTCCCTGGCTGCGAGGGGAGAATTTGGTGGATCTGGCGTCCCGTGGTCGTGTTGTAGACGTGGACCGATGAGTCCTCTCCACCCACGAACAGCATCCGGCCATCCCGGCTGAAAGCCATGCCCCCTCCCAGCGCGGCGCTCACCGTCGTATACGAGCCCAACCGCGCCGCCGGCCCGATCGTGACGCCGGTCGACGAGCCGGTCGCCAGCGTGCGTCCGTCCGGGCTGAACACCACTGGTCCTTGCGCAGCCCCCCCGCCGGAGAAGGAAGCGGGCGTCGAAGCGATGATCGCACCCGTGTCCGCGTTCACCACGGACACACCGACACTGGTCGTTAGGGCCAACGCCGACCCGCTGGGGTTGTAGGCCACCGAGTTGACCTGGTCACCGACGGATTTGCTCCACACAACGCGCCCGGTGGCCGTCTCGAGGACGCGCACCAGGCCGGTGCAGGTGCCCTCGGCGATCTGTCGACCGCCTGGGCTGACCACTGCGGCCAGGCCCCCGTTCAACCCGCACGAGCCGGGGCTGACGATCGTCGGGAAGCCCCGCTCGAGCGGCGAGGCGTCGAGCGCCGCCCGCAGCGCGAACATCGTCTGCGGAGTGGCCTGCATCCTTACCGCGCGCACTCCGAGAATCAGCGAGATCTCAGGGTCGTTGGGCAGCTGCGCCTGGCTCTCGGCGGCGAGCGCCTGCGCCCGCGCGCTGACGCGCTCGGACACCGCCTGTCCGCGGGAGATGAGCGCGAATATCAAGAGCCCGATCGAGACGGCGGCGATCGCGACCGCCCCGCCCATCATCGCCCGCTGCCGGCGCGCCGCCGCCTCACGGCTGGCGAGCAGGAACTGGCGCTGCAACTGCGTCGGCGCCGGATCGGCGTCCTCGGGGCGCGACGCCAGCCACGCCTCCGCCGCCTTCAACTCCGACCCGCGCAACAGGAGGCTCTTGTCGCGACGCTCGGAATCCCACTCGAGCGCCTTCACCAGCCACCGGGTGTGCGCCTGGACTGACTCCAGATCAGTGTCCAAGGCACCCAGCAGCCGCGCCATCCCGGTGTCGAAGTCCGCGTCCTCGGTGAACGGGATCCAGTTGCGATCGCGGATCTCCGC
>DATBYI010000013.1:0-8164 GCA_036513815.1 Solirubrobacteraceae bacterium | reverse complement strand
GAGTCACACGTCCGCGGCGCGCGCGGGGTTGGCCTTCCCGAATCCGGGATGCGACCCGACACGAGGTGTGCGAGGGTGAAGCTCGTGCTGTTCGCCGACCGTGACCTTCGCGCCCCCGATCCCGGCTGGTGGCCGGAGGGCCTCGTGCGCGACATCCCACACGCGGACGAGACGATCAAACGAGGCGCGCCGGTATGCACGCTGGTCTCGGACGATGTGAACGTGCCGGAGCTGGCCGAGCGTGGAGCCCGGCTGCTGGCCGCCCTTCAAGACGCGGTGCTGCTCCATGGCTGAGGTCCGTCCGCTCACCTGCGCCGGGTGTGGCCTCCTGTGCGACGACGTGATCCTCCGCAGCGACGATGACGGTGCGCATCTGGAGCCGCCTTGTCGCCTCGGCGCCGAGTGGTTCTCGGCCCGGATGTACCCGCCGGCGGGCACGCCGGCGGCGACCGTCGACGGGCAAGCGGCGGAAGTGGACGTGGCGCTGGCGCGCGCCGCCGAGCTTTTGCGCGGGGCGCGCCGCCCGCTGGTCCACGGCTTTGACGGCGCCACGGTGGAGGACGCCCGCGCCGCGCTCGCGCTCGCCGATCACCTGGGCGCGCTGGTCGCCACCGAACGGCTCGACGGGCCCTGGCCGGGCGGGCCGGCGGTCGCGCTGCGGGGTGTGTCGACCGCCACCCTGGGGGAGATCCGCGACCGCTCGCGCGTCGTCGTGATCTGGCGCGAGGACCCAGAGACGACGCACCCCCGGCTGCTTGAGCGGCTCGGGCTCGATGGCGGCAGCGAGCGAACGCTCGTCGTGGTCGATGACGCCGATACGGCGACGACCAGCCGCGCCGACGTGTGGCTCCGCTGGCCGCGGGAGCGTGACCTCGAGGCGCTCGTGACTCTGCACGCTCTTCAGCGCGGCTTGGCGGTCGGGGGCGGCGATCTGGGCGGGCTCTACGAACGGCTCGCCGTAGTGCCGCACGCGGCGTTCATCTACGGCCCCGGCCTGATCGCCGGCGCGGGCGGGCAGCGACGAGCGCTGGCGCTCCACGAGCTCGTGCGGGCGCTCAGCCACGACCGGCATGTGGTCACGCTCGAGCTGCCTCGCGCCCCCGGGACGAGGAGCGCCGACGACGTGCTCGCTTGGCAGGCCGGGTACGCCGGGAAGGTCGATTTCGCGCTCGGTCATCCGGAGCTCGTCACGGCGACGGAGCCGCTCGAAGACGTTGACGCCACGCTGCTGATCGAGTCCGGTCCGGCCGGCGGCCTGGTGGCCGGACCCGGGGTCGAGGTGTGGATCCGCACGGCGGCAGCGGGCGTCGCGGCGAGCGGCACCATGCACCGCCTCGACGGGGTGCCGCTGACCGTTCAGGCGCCCATCGAGAACGGTGCGCCGACCGCGGCGGCCTTGCTCACTCGGTTGCTCGACGAGGTGCAGCGGTGAGCGCGATCCGGATCGCGGGCGGTCGCGTGCACGACCCGGCCAACGATGTCGACGGCGAGATCCGCGACGTGTGCCTAAACGGCGGCAAGGTCGTCGCCGATGTCGGCCCGGAGGCGCGGCGGATCGACGCGCGCGGGATGGTGGTCCTGGCCGGCGGGGTCGACATCCACGCGCACATCGCCGGACCCAAGGTGAACGCCGCGCGCAGGCTCACGCCCGAGGAGCGCCGCGGTGACCCGGTGGACCGAACCGAGCTCCTGCGCTCGGGAACGGGCGGAGTCGTTCCGTCGACGTTCACCACCGGGTATCGCTACTCGCTGCTCGGCTACACGACCGTCGTCGAGGCCGCGGCGCCGCCGCTCGCCGCGCGGCACGTGCTCGCCGAGCTGCGCGACACGCCGATGATCGACAAGTTGTTCCTGATCCTGATGGGCAACAACCAGGTGCTGTTCGAATTGATCCGGCAGGGCGGCGACCGGGTCAAGGACGCGGTGGCGTGGTGGCTCGAGGCGACAGGGGGCTACGGGGTGAAGCTCGTCAACCCGGGTGGGATAGAGCGGTTCAAGCAGGACAACGGCAACGTGCACTCGCTCGACGACGAGGTAACGGGCTTCGGCGTGACTCCCCGTCAGGTGCTCGAGTCGATCGGCGGCGCGGTGGACGACCTCGGATTGCCCCACCCGGTGCACGTCCACGCCAACAACCTCGGCGTGGCCGGCAACGCCGACACGACGCTCGACACGATGCGGACGCTCGCCGGGCGCCAGGCGCATTTCGCGCACCTCCAGTTCCACAGCTATGGCGGAAAACCCGGGGGGACGATGCGGTCGCGCGCCCCCGAACTGGTCGAGTTCCTCGCCGGCCATCCCGAGATCACCGCCGACGTCGGCCAGGTGATGTTCGGGCCCGCGGTGACGATGACGGCCGACGGCCCCGTGTCGGCCGTGCTGCGCGACCTTGGCGGCGACAAATGGCTGAACCACGACACCGAGGTCGAGACGGGCTGCGGGATCGTCCCGTACACCTACCGGGCCGGCAGCTACGTCCACGCTCTGCAGTGGGGGATCGGGCTCGAGCTGTTCCTGCTCGGGCGTGACCCATGGCAGGTGATGCTGTCGACCGACCATCCCAACGGCGGCTCGTTCCTCTCCTATCCCAAGTTGATCCGCCTGCTGATGGACCGCGCCTACCGGGAAGAAGAGATGGCCCGCGCGAACCAGCGCGCGATCGGGCGCACGGCACTGCTCGACGGGCTCGACCGCGAATACACGCTGAACGAGATCGCGATCATCACGCGCGCCGGGCCGGCCCGCCGGCTCGGCCTGAGTGACAAGGGCCATCTCGGCGTCGGCGCGGACGCCGACGTGACGATCTACCACGACCGCGCCGACCGCGAGGAGATGTTCGCCACGCCGCGGTACGTGATCAAGGGCGGTGAGGTCGTCGTCGAGGACGGTGAGCTCCGGCGAACCGAGGACGGGTTGCTGCTCTCCGCCCGTGCCGGCTTCGATCCTGACGTGCGCGGCGTGCTCGAGCCGCTGTTCGGCGAGCGCTACACGGTGTCGTTCGAGCACTATCCGGTGCTCGACCCGGCCTTGCGCGAGCCCGCCCAGGTCGTGGAGGCAGGGAGGTGAGCGCGTACGCGCTGGGGGAGACGCGCGTGGACGACACGTTCGCCGAGGCGTTCCCGATGCGCTATGCGCGCCTGGTGATCACGGCCGCCACCGCGGAGTGGGCCCACGAAGCGGCGCGCTCCGCGACCGGCTTCGCCACCTCCGTCATCGGCTGCAAGTGCGAGGCGGCGATCGAGCGAGTCCTCGACCCCGACGAGACCCCCGACCGGCGGCCCGGAGTCGCAGTGCTTCTGTTCGCGATGGACCGGGAGGGGGTCGGTAAGCGGATCGTCGAGCGCGTCGGTCAGTGCGTGATGACGTGTCCCACCACGGCTTGCTTCGATGGGCTGCCGGGGGCCGACCGGACTGCCGCGCTCGGCGCCACCCTGCGCTATTTCGGAGACGGCTTTCAGGCCAGCAAGGTGATCGCCGGACGGCGCTTGTGGCGGATCCCCGTGATGGAGGGCGAGTTCCTCGTCGCCGACTCGGTCGGCGTCGGCCAGGGAGTCGGGGGAGGGAACCTTGTCATCGGCGCCGGCGACGACGAGGCGGCGCTGACGGCCGCGCAGGCGGCAGCCGCCGCGATGCGTGGGGAGGGGATCGCGTTGCCGTTCCCTGGGGGGATCGTGCGCAGCGGGAGCAAGGTCGGCGCGCTCACCTCGAAGTCGATGCCCGCCTCGACCAACCATCAGATGGCGCCGACGCTGCGCGCCCAGGTCGCGGACACGCTCGTCCCGGACGGAGTCGGCGCGATCTTCGAGATCGTCATCGACGGCGTCTCCGAGGAGGCCGTGCGCGAGGCGATGCGGCGGGGCCTGCACGCCGCCGCCCCGGCCGGCGCGACGCACGTCACGGCGGCCAATTTCGGAGGCAAGCTGGGCGAATTTCACTTCCCGCTCGACGAGCTGCGCGATCCGCCATGACGCTCACGCTGACACTCCGCGCCGAACCGCCGGCGCGGGCGCTCGCGCCTGGGCTCCTACCCGAACGGCTGCGCGGGCTGAACGCCTCCGCCCTCGCCGCCCTCGAGCTCCGCTGCGGTGGCGAGACGGTCGCGTTAGGCGACCTGTTCGATGTGTCCGGCGCGGGGACCGAGGAGGATGCCCTCGTCCTCGCCGGTGACCTGCGCCGGTTCGACGGGATAGGCGCGGGCATGTCCGCGGGCGAGATCGAGGTGCGTGGCGACGTAGGAGCGTGGGCGGGTGCCGAGATGTCCGGCGGGGTTCTACGGATCCTCGGGGATGCCGGCGCGCGGCTGGGGGCCGCGTATCCCGGCGCGCGGGTGGGGATGACCGGTGGCGAGATCGTCGTGACCGGTGACGCCGGTGAGGAAACCGGTGCGGGGATGCGTCGGGGTTTGGTGGCGGTCGGCGGGCGCACCGGGAACGGGGCCGGGTTGCGGATGCTGGCCGGCACCGTGATCGCCCTCGGCGGTATCGGCGACGAGGCCGGACTCGGAAACAAGCGCGGCAGCCTGGTCTCCGGCCGCGGGACCGAGCCACTGCCGAGCTACGCCTACGCCACGCGGTTTCATCCCCCGGCGCTGGCACTCCAGCTGCTCCGAGTGCGCGAACTCGGATTGTCCGTGGACGATGTGCTGTTGCGCGGGGAGTGGGCGAGGTGGTCGGGGGATCGGACCGAGCTTTCGCGGGGAGAGATCCTGATCTTCGACGGCGAGGAGGAGGGGACGTGAGCGTGTCGCTGAACGAACGCGCCGGCCGGCTGGTCGATGCGCTGGTGGCCGACGCCGCCGCGCTGGGAATCGAGGTGCGCAGGCTCGATTCCGGCGCGCGGGTGGTGGATTGTGGCGCCCAGGCCCGCGGCGGTCTAGAGGCCGGACTCGGCTTCGCGGCCGCCTGCATGGGCGGGCTCGGCCGGATCGACCCGGTGCCGGTATCGGTGGGCGATCGAATCTGGCCCGGGGTCGGCGTGTCCGCGGACGATCCGGCGGCCGCGTGCCTGGCCTCTCAGTACGCCGGCTGGAAGCTCGAGCACGACGACTTCTTTGCGATGGCGAGCGGCCCGGGTCGCGCGCTGGCGCGAGCCGAGGACCTGTTCGACGAGCTGGCTTGGAGCGAGCAGGCCACGCGGGTCGTGTTGTGCCTGGAGACCGGGCAGGACCCGCCGGCCGAGGTCGTCGAGACGGTGGCGAAGCGGTGCGGGGTGGACGCGTCGGCGGTCACCTTCCTGATTGCGCGCACCGCGTCGGTGTGCGGCTCGGTCCAGATCTCGGCTCGCGTGGTCGAGACCGCGCTGCACAAGCTGCACGAGCTCGGGGTCGACCCGGCCCGAGTCCGCCAGGGGTGGGGCTGCTGCCCGATCGCGCCGGTGGCGAAGGACGATCCGGCGGCGATCGGGCGCACCAACGACGCCGTTCTCTACGGCGGGACGGTGCACCTGTGGATCGAGGTCGGCGACGACGAGATCGCCGACCTGGCCGAACGCCTGCCTTCGGCGGCCTCGGACGCGTTCGGGACGCCGTTCGGCGAGCTGCTCGCCGCCGCCGATTGGAACTTCTACGACATCGACCCGATGCTGTTCAGTCCCGCCCAGGTGACGCTCACGAGCACCGAGTCCGGGCGCGCGCACCACGGGGGGGCGCTCGCGCCTCAGGTGCTCGAGCACTCATTCGAGGGGTGAGAGGGCGGGATGGACGACCCCGAGCGCGACGCCTACCTCGACGAGGTGCTGGTCGGCGGCCGTGAGCGACGGCGGATCGTGATCGTCGAGTACGACCCCGGCTGGCCGGGTCGGTTCGAGCTCGAGCGGGACCGGGTCCAGCGCGCGCTCGGGGACACGGCGCTGCGGATCGAGCACATCGGGTCGACGGCTGTGCCCGGCCTGGCGGCTAAGCCGATCATCGATCTGATGGTGGCCGTCGCGGATCCCGACGACGAGTCCGTCACCGTGCCGGCGATGGAGGCAGCGGGCTACGAGCTGCGCGTGCGGGAGCCGGCGCATCGCATGTTCCGCACGCCCGATCTGGACGTGCACGTGCATCTCTGGCGTGAGGGAAGCCCAGACGTCGAGCGACATCTCCGTTTCCGGGACCGGTTGCGGACCTCCGCCGAGGATCGCCGCGCCTACGAACAGCTCAAGCGAGGACTGGCCCAGCGCGAGTGGCCGGACATGAACTACTACGCCGACGCCAAGGAGGATCTGATCGCAGCGATCCTCACCAGGGCCGGCGGTTGACCAAGCGCCTCCGGGTCGGGGTGCTCGGCGCGTCGGGCTCGTGGCACTCGCGCGGACTGCTGGCGGCCCTGGCCGGCCGCGGCCACGACGTGCTGGCGATCCCCGCCACGCGCCTTCAGTCCGAGGTTGACGAGCGCGGGGAGGTGCACGTGCGCGGTCCCGAGGGAACCGTGCTCGACGAGCTCGACCTCCTGATCGTGCGCGGGCTGCCTCGCGGCTCCCTCGAACAGGTCATCTTCCGGATGGACGCGCTGCACGTGCTGGCCGATCTGGGCGTCCGCTGCGTGAACGCCCCGCGCGCGATCGAGCGAACGGTGGACAAGTCGTGGGCGAGCGCGTTGCTGGCGCGGGCCGGCGTGCCGACGCCGCCGACGATCGTGTGCGAGCGCTACGACGGCGCGATGCGGGCGTTCGACGAACTGGGCGGAGACGTCGTGGTCAAGCCGCTGTTCGGCGCGATGGGCAACGGGATCGTGCGCGTCGAGGACCGCGACGTCGCGCACCGGGTGTTCCGCGCACTCGAGCTCGAGCGGGGCGTGTACTACGTACAGCAGACCATCGCGCCAGCCGGCCACCGGAACCTGCGCGTGCTCGTCGTCGCCGGGGAGGTCACCGGGGCGATGGAGCGCCTGAGCGACTCGTGGCGGGCGAACGTCGCCCGTGGCGCGCGTCCCCGGGCGGCGACGCCGAGCGAGGACGAGCGAGGACTCGCGCTGGCGGCCGCTGCCGCACTCGAGGTCGACGTGGCCGGAGTCGACCTGCTCGTCGCCCCGGATGGGGACGTCGTCGTGCTCGAGGTCAACGGGATCCCCGGATGGCAGGCCCTCCAGTCGGTGTGCGCCGACGACCTCACGGTGCGTGTCGTGCGCGCCTGCGAGGCACTCGTCACAGCGTGATCCTGCCCTCGTGCAGAGCGGTGGCGACGAGCGCGCCGGTGGCCCCGGCCGACTCGAGTGCGCGCAGATCTTCGTCGCCGCGGACGCCGCCGCCGGCGTAGATGGCGATGTCAGGCAGGGCTTCCGCCAGCTCGGCCACGGCGGCGAGCGGCGGACCGGAACCGCTGCCGACCCGCGCCAGGTCGATCACGAGGAGCTCCTGCACCTCGAGCGCGGTCGCCAGCGGCGCGGCGGCGCCCGGCTCGCGGCCGGCGAGGGTGGGGTCCGGTGAGATCAGGACCCCGTCGCGGAGGTCGACGCTGAGCACGACGGGAGGTGCGGTCGAGCGGTGCGCACGTTTGGTGAGGAATTGCGGCTCGATCGACTCCGTCCCGATCACGTTGCGGGTCGCCCGGGCGCGTGCGAGCGCCGCCGCCTGTTCGGCCGCGGTGGCGCCGGCGTCGACCCAGGGATCGGCGACCGTGGTGAGAGATCGCAGCGTTGGTTCGTCCAGCGGGCCGCCGGTGATCGCATCGAGATCGGCGACATACAGGTTTCTGGTGCGACAAGCTGCGCACAGCGCGCGCGCCACCGTGACCGGGTCGCAGCCCTCGACTAGCGGACTCTGGAGTGGGGCGTAATCGGCCCGCTGCCCGCGGCGGGCGTGCACGACGACGCCCCCTCTGAGGTCGATGACCGGAACGATCTGCATCGTGGAAGATCATCTACCAGGATCGACTGTCCCCTTGTCGACCCGCCGCTTGCGTCACACACTCGATTGCAACAGCAAGCAAGCGAGGAGTGAACCGATGCAGAGAACAAAGCTCGGTAGCCAGGGATTCGAGGTCTCGGCGCAGGGACTCGGCTGCATGGGCATGACATGGGCCTACGGCACGGGCGATGAGCACGCGGGGCTCGAGACGATCCAACGAGCGCTCGAGCTCGGCGTCACGTTCCTCGACACCGCCGAGGTGTACGGGCCGTACACGAACGAGCGGCTCGTCGGTCGGGCCATCGCGGGGCGGCGCGACCAGGTCGAGATCGCGACC
>DATBYI010000012.1:0-4020 GCA_036513815.1 Solirubrobacteraceae bacterium | reverse complement strand
TTGGCGCAGTGGTCTGGACCGTTGAGCCCGTGCCTCCACCCCATCGCGACGAAGCGCTCCTCGCCCGCGCTCAGCGTGTGCCGAGCGCGCGCGCGATTGCCCTCGATGCCGATGCGCAGATCGGTGATCAGCCGCAGCACCGTCTCGCCGTCGGTCGCCTCGGCGGCCGACCAGTCCTCGGCCACCATCGTCCAACGAGCGGGAGTGCGTCCGTAGTCGAACATCGGCTCGCAGACGGCCTCGACCTGCACCTGTCCCTCGATGCACTCGATCACGCGCACGAGCATGTGGTCGGCGTCGTGATCGGTCGGTGGTCGCGTGTGGGACGTCTCGTCGGCGTGCTGGTCGTGCCACGGGCCGATGGTGAGCCCGTCCCGCACCACAACCCAGCCGGACGGGCACATCCAGGTGGTCTCGACGATCATCGTCCCCGGCACGTAGCGCACGGACAGCGGCACGACGATCCCGTAGGGACCAACGCGGAACGAGCCCGCCCGTCGATCCAGAAGCGACCCGAAGACGCTTGGGGAGTCGAACCGCGGGACGCACATCCACTCGATGCTCCCGTCCGGCGCGACGAGCGCTCCGGTGTGACAGTCGGACATAAACGCGTAGTCGGCGATCGGCGGAAAGGGCGAGCCGCCGCTCAACGGGGTGTCGTGGGGCGGGAGAGGAATGCTCGGACTCATCCGGTCGGGCAGCCTAACCAACCCGTGCGCCCGCCGGGCACACGCGAAGAAGATGAACGGGAGCACCCCGACGGCGGCCGGCCAGGCACACCCACACCTCGAACATCACTACCCTGCTGGATGTCGACCGACGGAGGTGAGTGGTGTCCGAGGAGAGGAACCGACCGCAACGGCGCTCGAGCAGCGCCGAGGCGGCAGCGACCCGCTGGCGTCAGCAGCATCCCGAAGAGGACGTCGATCACGACGCCCCGTCGCACATTCCCGAGGGCGACGAGGCCGTTCCGAATCGCCACTCGGCGAGCGCCGAGGCCGCCGCGCTTCGGCGGCGCGAACGCGACGCCGACGATTAGGTCTCAGCCGCCACCGTAGGTGACGACCAGGTCGGTCAGCACGCCGACCAGGAACCCGGCCGAGAGCATCAGCAGGCCGAGCTCGCGGTAGCCGTAGCGGCGCATCCCGTTCCACACCTCGCCGATCACGTACAGGACCGCGCCCCCGGCCGCGGCGTAGAAGGCGAGCTCGAGCGGGTGGCTCGTCACCGCGTACCCGACGATCGTGCCGAGGAAGGTGGGGCCGCCACCGATCAGCCCGGCCATGGCGATCCAACGCCACGACGGCCTCACGTCGCCGAGTGGCCCGATGATGCCGAACCCCTCGGTGGCGTTGTGCAGCGCGAATCCGATGATCAGCACGGTGGCGAGGCTGATCGCGCCGGCGCGCGCCGAGACGCCGATCGCGAGCCCCTCGGCGAAGTTGTGCACCCCGATCGCGGCCGCGATCGTCAACCCGACGCGTAGGGCCCGTCGGCGCGCGGCTTCGAGCTCGAGCGTGAGCGACGCCGGCTCGGGCCCCTCGAAGGCGGCGACCTCCGCGCCCCCGGCGATCGGGGGACGAACCCGGAGGGCGGCCGGGCGCATCCGCCGCTCGAGCAGCGCCAGGCCGGCGCTGCCGGCGGCGAACCCGGCGGCGAGCAGGAAGACCAGCCAGACCAGGTAGGCGAGCGAGCCGCGGTGGTCCTTGACCGCGCGGAGGGCGTCGTCGACGATCGAGATGCCGTTCGACAGGACGTCGACGAAGATGAACGCCAGCACCCCGACGGCGAACATCGCGAGTGCCACGCGAGTCCGGTTGCCGAGCAACCGGAGGCGCCCGACCGGCAAGCCGAGGAAGATCGTGAACCCGGCGAGCGCGCCAAGAGCGACTGTCGATGCGAATGACATAGCGCGTGCGACGTATTAGGGTGCCCTAATACGATTCGGACGCTACCAGACCATCCCGCCGAAGTCCAACCGGAGCGGTCGGGATAACTCCCCTAGGTGTCCGAGTTGAAGTTCGGCAGCCCCAGCGTCTGCAGCCAGTGGTTCACCGTGATGTTGAGCTGCGTGAACTCGCCGGTCCAGATGAGGACGCCCATCCCGATCAGCACGACCCCTCCCGCACCGATCACCAGCGGATAGTGCCGCCGCACGACCGTCAGGGCTGAGGTCGCCGTCCCGAACGCCAGCCCCGTGACGAGGAACGGCACGCCGAGTCCGGCGCAGTAGACGGCGAGCAGGAACGCGCCGTGGGCGGCCGACCGGGACGCTCCGGCGGCGGTGATGATCGCCCCAAGCGTCGGCCCCGTGCACGGAGTCCAGGCCAGCGCGAACGCGGCGCCCGTCACCACGGGGCCACCCCGCCCGGCGCGCTGCATCAACCGGCCGACGTGCCATTCGCGGGACAGCGCGGGCACGAACGGCGCGAGCACGAAGACGGCGCCCATCACCACGATCAACGCCCCGCACACCTTCAAAGCCGTCGGACCCCGGAGCGTGCCGTGCAACGCCTGCTGCCCGATCAGACCGAGCGCGATGAAGATGACCGAGAAGCTCGCCACGAAGGCGAGGCTGGGGCCGATGACGCGGCGAGGCCGGATGTCGGCCGGCGCCACCCCGGCTACCGCCGAGATGTAGCCCGGCACGAGCGGGAGCACGCACGGCGACAGGAACGAGATCAGCCCGGCGCCGAACGCGACAGGGATACCAATGCCCGAAGTAGGGTCCATCGTGCTCTCGCCCGGAGGGTATAGGACATTGTCGGGGTCGCCTGACGGCGGAGCCTTGCCGCCGCGGAGTACTAACGCCCCACACATACTCCCCGCCGTCGCTCGGGCACGGTGGTACGTTTGCTCACCCATGGCCACAGCTATCTCCACTCTCCAGAACTTCATCGACGGCGAGTTCGTCGATCCCGCAGACGGTCAGACCGAGCCGGTCCTCAACCCAGCGACCGGCGAGGTGATCGCCCAAGCGCCCCTGTCCACGTCCGCCGACGTCGACCGCGCGGTGAGCGCGGCGAAGGCCGCGTACGACGAATGGTCTGTAACCACCCCCGGCGAGCGCGCCGCGGCGCTGCTCAAGCTCGCCGACACGATCGAGGAGCACGCCGACGAGCTCGCCGAGCTCGAGTCCGATAACGCCGGCAAGCCGATCAACGCCTTCCGGGACGACGAGATCCCGTTCATGGCCGACAATCTGCGCTTCTTCGCGGGCGCCGCGCGCTGCCTAGAGGGGCGCGCGACCGGCGAGTACGTGCGCGGCTACACCTCGATGATCCGGCGCGAGCCGGTCGGCGTGGTCGGGCAGATCGCGCCGTGGAACTACCCGCTGATGATGGCCGTGTGGAAGATCGGCCCGGCGCTCGCCGCCGGCAACACGATCGTGCTCAAGCCCGCCGAGACGACGCCGCTGACCACGCTGAGGCTGGCCGAGTTCGCCGGCGAGATCTTCCCCAAGGGCGTGCTCAACGTGATCACGGGCCATGGCGACCCGGCCGGCCAGTCGCTCGTCACCCACCCGGACGTCGGGATGGTGTCGTTGACGGGGTCGGTCGACACCGGCAAGTGGATCGCCCGCGCGGCGTCCGACACGCTCAAGCGCGTCCACCTCGAGCTGGGCGGCAAGGCGCCAGTGGTCGTCTTCGACGACGTCGACATGGAGACGGCGCTCGAGACGATCGCCGCCACGGGCTACTACAACGCCGGCCAGGACTGCACCGCGGCAACCCGCGTGCTCGCGAGCTCGAGGATCCACGACGACTTCGTCGGCGGGTTGGTCGAACAGGCCAAGAGCCTCGTGCTCGGCGACACGCGCTCGCCCGATACCACCCTCGGACCGCTCAACTCCGCGCGCCAGCGTGAGCGGGTGGAGGGTTTCCTCGCGCGCCGACCCGACCATGTGGAGCTTGCCACCGGCGGCCACGAGCCCGATCGCCCGGGCTTCTTCCTCGAGCCGACGGTCGTGGCCGGGCTGCGCCAGGACGACGAGATGGTCCAGCGGGAGATCTTCGGACC
>DATBYI010000011.1:0-3474 GCA_036513815.1 Solirubrobacteraceae bacterium | reverse complement strand
CGCGGCCTCGCGCGGCGCACGTCGCGCGCCGCTGAACCGGGCATCGCGACCGCGGGCGGAGACGTCTACCACGCCCACTGCTACGGGACGATCTGAGGCCCGTCGGTCCGTAGCTCGCCCCGCTCTGTCTTGCCGCCAAATGCCCGCGCCTTCGCGAGCGTGGCCCCGGGACCGGCCGAAGCCGGCGGGAAGGAGACGTCGATGCTCAGCCCGCCCTCGGGTCGAGAGCGCGCACTGAGCTCGGCGCGATGCGCCGTGGCGACCGCTCGGACGATCGAGAGCCCGAGCCCGTGGCCGCCACCGTGGTGGGTACGGGCCGCACCGAGTCGCTGGAAGGGCTCGAACAGACGCTCGACCTGCTCAGGTGGAACGATCGGGCCAGTGCTGGCGATCGACACGAACGCGTGCCGGTCGCGCGTCCCGGTGGCGATCTCGATACGCCCACCGGGCCGGTTGTGGCGAATCGCGTTGTCGATCAGGTTGGCAATGAGCCGCTCGAGCAGTCGCGGGTCGCCGGCCGCCGGCGCTGGATCGAGCGTGGCGCGAACGTCGAGCTCGAGATCTGCGAGCTCCGACTCGCGCGCGAGCATGGCCTCGGACGTGAGGGCCGACAGGTCGAGCTGCTCACGGTGCTCGAGCCCGGCTTGACCGCGCGTGAGCGTCAGCAGCCCATCGATCAGCTGTTCGAGTTGTTGCTCGGACGCCAACACGCGCTCGTGGGCTCGACGCAGTGAGGCGTAGTTCGCCCCCGAGTTGGCGAGCGCCACCTCGATCAGCGTCCGCTGGCGAGTCAACGGCGCGCGAAGCTCGTGTGACGCGTTTGCGACAAATTGGCGCTGAGCTTGGTAAGCGTCCTCGAGCGGCTGAAGGACACGTCCGGCCATCAGCCAGCCGAGACCGAGTGACAGGAGTGACATCCCCGCGAGGGCGATCCCGGATTGGATGAGGAGCTCTTGCCGTACGTGCGTGCGCCGGCGGTTGTCCGCCACCGCGAACGTGGTGCGGTCGGGCATGAACCCGCATGCGTCCGACGCCTGGGTGAACTCCGGCGAGGACTGGTCGAGCGTGGCGGGGAGCACGAGCAGCGCTCCGTCCCGATCGGCGATCTGGCCGATGCCGCTCAGCCCGGACGGCATCGACGTCGTGGGGTCGGGGAACTCGGAGACGCCGTGGAGGCGCATGCACTGCGCGACCGCGCTCCAATGGGCCATCGTCTGGGCGGAGGCGACGGTCTTCGAGCCCAGGACCGGAAACCCCCCGGGCGGCGCCGCAGCAACCGAGCTCGGGGACGGTCCGGTCTGGAGGGTGAACACGAATCCGGCGTTCACCAGGAGCCCGTAGGCGATCCCCATGAGGGCGGCGCCGGAGAGCAGGAACAGGGCGCCGTAGAGCAGCGTCAGGCGCAATCTCACCGTCCGTCTCGAAAGGTGGCGTCCGGTCGCCAACTCGGTGATCCGGCCATTCAGCCGTGTGGCGACACTCATATCCTGTAGCCGGCCTTCGCGACGGTCTCGATCACGGGGGGACTGCCGAGCTTCGCCCGCAGACGGCTCAGCGTGATCCTCACCGCGGAGGTGAACGGATCGGCGTTCTCGTCCCACACCCGCGCGAGCAGCTCCTCGGCCGAGACGACCCGACCCTGCGCGGCGAGTAGGAGCTCGAGCGCGCCGAACTCCTTGGGCGTGAGCTCGAGGTCGCGCCCGGACCTCTGAGCGCAGCGCTTGGCCGTGTCGAGCACGATGTCGCCGGACCGCAGCACCGGCGGGATGCTCGGCTGCGCGCGGCGGGCCAGCGCGCCGATCCGCGCCACGAGCACGGCGAACGCGAACGGTTTGCCCAGGTAGTCGTCGGCGCCCAGCCCGAGGCCCTCGACGAGATCGTCGTTGCTGGCCGCGCCGGTCAGCATCAACACCCGGCTCCGGCCGCCGGCGGCGACGAGCCTGGCGCACACATCATCGCCGTGGACGCCCGGGAGGTCGCGGTCGAGCACGATCACCTCGTAATCGTTCACCAGCGCGCGTTGCAGGCCCGCCCCACCGTCCAGGGCTACATCAACGGCCATCCCGGCTTCGCGCAGCCCGGCAGCGATTGTCTCCGCCAACTCCTCGTCGTCCTCGATCACAAGCACCCGCATCGGCCGCTCCTGTCCCTGATCACAGTACCGACGGGGTGTTTCACCTCTGTTTCGCGCCGTTCAAACCGAGGACGAGTGGTCCCGCGTGCCTCGGGCGCCCTGAAACAGGCGCGAAACCCCACGCGGCGTAGAACGGCGTGCGCATCCGAAGGCACAAGGAGACCAGATGCAGCACAACACGCAGTTGAAGACAGTCATCCGTCCAAGGCGAGCCCGGGTGCTCGCGGGGGCGGCGCTCCTGAGCGGCCTGCTCGTGGCGGGCTGCGGCGGGAGCGCTTCGAACCAGACCACGTCGACGCCGGCCGGTGGAACGACCTCCGCGTCGACTGTCGCCTCCGGGGCCACGAGCACCGCTACCTCGGGCACGCCGACGCCGGGCGGCTCCGCCTCCTCGCCGGGGCTCGCGTTCGCGCGATGCATGCGGGCCAACGGCGTACCGAACTTCCCGGACCCGAGCCCGGGGCGCGGGCTCCTCTTCCAGGCGAGTTCTGGAGTCGATCCCGCGTCGCCTGCGTTCAATGCAGCCCAGGCGAAGTGCATGAAGCTACTGGGCTCCGGCCCGCCTGGCCCCGGCTCGACGACGCACCCCTCGGCACAGACGCTGGCCAAGCTGCGGAGGATCGCCGTCTGCATCCGGCAGCACGGAGTTCCCCAGTTCCCTGACCCGAGGACCTCCGTCCCGGCGAATCCCCTCCAGGACGGGATAACTCAGATAACCGATTTCGACGGAGCGATCCTGCTGTTCCCCGGGACGATCGATATACAGGCGCCGGCGTACCGACAGGCGTTGGCCGCGTGCGGCGCACCGCCCCTCGGCCTTCCGCACTGATGGGAGCGGGGGTCGAGGCGGGCGACGCCGGCGGCAGCTCCGGAGTTCCTCGCGGGCGACGGTTGGTGCTCGCACTTGCGCTGCTTCTCGGGGCGGGCGCGGTGGTGGCGATCGTCCTCGGCAACCGCTCGCCGTCGGGCAACGTCGCGGGGACGGCAATCAGCGCGACCAGCGCCGCCACCGTGCAGCGCCGCGATCTGATCGAGACCGACACCGAGTCGGGGACGCTCAGCTATGCGGGCTCACACACGGTGTACAACCGGCGCGCGGGGACGATCACGTGGCTCCCGGTGGTCGGCCAAATCATCAAACCGGGTTATGTCCTCTACCGAGTCGACAACCAGCCGGTGCTGCTGTTGAACGGCTCCACCCCGGCCTACCGCGACCTGAAGTCCTCGGACGGAGCGGGACCCGACGTCCTTGAGCTGAACACCGAGCTCGTAGCGCTCGGCTACGACCCGGAAGGGATCGTCGTCGACGACGAATGGCAGGCGGCCACAACCTCCGGCCT
>DATBYI010000010.1:0-5429 GCA_036513815.1 Solirubrobacteraceae bacterium | reverse complement strand
CTCGTCGAATCCCGAGTAGAGCGCCGCCCGCACCCTCGGCTGCGGGAGCTGCGGGTGGATATACAGCGGAGCGCGCAGCGACGCAGCCGCCTCGAAGATCGGCCAGTTGTCGGGGTGATCGAGGTTGCGCTCGCCCGTCCGGCCGAACAGGAGGGCGCCCTGCAGTCCTAGCTTGGTGACCGCGCGCTCGAGTTCCTGCGCGGCTGCGCCCGGCGCTGGGAGCGCGAGCGTGGCAAACCCCTGGAGCCGGTCCGGGTGGGCGGCCACGAGCTCAGCGATGAGATCGTTTGTCTCGACCTGCAGGCGCGTGGCGTCGTCCGGGGGGAGGTTGTGCAGGCCCGGCGCGGTGAGCGAGATCACCTGGACGTCCAGGCCCGCCTCGTCCATCGCCGCGATCCGGCGCTCTCGTACCTCGCCCAGCCTCTCTCCCATCTCACCCGGAGGCACGCTCGCCTGTGTGTCCTCGCCGGCAGCGGGGTCCAGTCGGCCCCACGCCGCGACGACCTCGTCGGTGACGAAGTGCTCCTCAGTGCCGATCGTCTTCATTTCCGTGCCTTTCTCTGAGTAGCTCGAGAACCGCGTCCTCGACTCTCGCCCGTGCCTGCCAACCGTCACCCGGCCACTTCTCGGCCTCGATCATCTTGCCCGCAGCGTAGAGCTCGAGGATGCGCGGGTCGACGTAGGACTTGAGCGCGACGGTCGGGGTGTTACCAAGCGCCGCAGCCGCGGCTCGTGATGCGACGGCCCCGGCACGAGACGCCCGAGGACGTTCGGTCGCAAGCGCTACGGCGGCGATGACCGTCGCGTTCCACGTCCTGTACTCCTTGGCGGAGAACGGTCCCGCCGCCTCGACGCGTAAGAAGTTGTTGACGTCCTCCCGATGCACGCGAGCCCAGCCTCTCGGTCCCCGGAAGGCCAACAATTCGGCGGGACCGCTGCGCCGCCGTCGCAGAGGCGCCAACACCGCTACGGCCTCCTGGTCGGTGATCGTCAGCCGCTGACGCTGGCCGGCCTTGCCGGTGTAGTCGAACACCGCTTGCGCATTGCGAATCGCGACCTGGTTGGTAAGGAGCGTCGTCAGGCCGTAATGCCGGTTATCTCGTGCGTATCGGTCCGAGCCCACGCGGAAGAGGCCGACATCGAGAAGCCTCAACGAGAGCCCCAGGACCTGGCGATGGGAGAGCTCAGGATCGTCGGTCAGGGCGCGAGCGATTTGGACGCGCAGCTGCGGCTGGACCCGGCCGAACGCCTCCATGTCGGCGAACTTCAGCTCGTCGCGGTCGTGGCGCCAGGCTGGGTGGTATCGATACTGCTTTCGCCCGCGAGCGTCGATGCCGGTCGCCTGTAGATGCGAGCTCGCGTCCGTCGCGATCCATACGTCCCTCCAGGCCGGCGGGATCGCGAGCGAGGCGATCCGACCCAGAACCGCCGGATCGCTGATAGGGCCGCCATCGGCGTCTAGGTAGGCGAACGGAGGCCGATCTCCGATGCGCCCAATCCCGGGCTCGAAATCGTGCGCCAAGGTCAGGTGCACATCAGCCACGCTGCACCGATCCGCAGATCGCAGAGCTCAAAGCCGGCCTCCGCCGCCGACGAACATGGACTACGACGGTGGGGCGAGAGCGAGGCCGAACGGGCTCCCCTCGGAATCGCGGCAGATCGCCCACCGCGCTCCGGGATGGATCACGCTTCCGCCCAGCGAGGTGACTTCTTCGAGCGCGGCTTCCATGTCGGACACGTTGAAATACGGCAGCGAGACGGTGTCGCCCGGCCCGGTGCCACGTTCGTGAATGCCGAGTACAGGAGCCCCGCTCTGGGTTTGCCAGCCCTCACCTTCGAACTGGCTGCGCTCGGCGAGCTCGACGCCGAGGAGGCCCGACCAGAACCGACGCGCGCGATCGGGATCATCAGCCGGGAACTCGATTAGGCCGAACGATCCATCCACCTCGCACACGATAACGGGGCGCCGTGGATCTGATCTACTTCCGCGAGGTGGATAGAGCGCGGCACTTGGCGGCGTTCGCCGGGGCGGTCGAGTGGGTGGGCTCTGAGCCACTCGGCCCCGCCGAGCTGAGCGGCCACGTCCTCCTGGTGAACTTCTGGACGCTGACCTGCATCAACTGGCTGCGCCAGGAGCCATACGTCCGCGCGTGGTCGCGGGCTTACCGCGACGACGGACTCGTCGTCATCGGGGTCCATACACCGGAGTTCTCCTTCGAGCACGAGCTCGACCGCGTCCGGCAGGCAATCAAGGAGCGAGAGATCGACTACCCGGTTGCGGTCGACAACAAGTACGAGATCTGGAGCGGGTTCGACAACCATTACTGGCCGGCGCTCTATTTCATCGACGCCGAGGGCAACATCCGCGACCAGCAGTTCGGGGAGGGACGCTACGAGCAATCCGAGCGCGTCATCCAGGGCCTTCTCGGCGTGCAGCGCGAGCTCGTCTCCGTCGAAGGGCTCGGCGTCGAGGCGGCAGCCGACTGGGACCACCTCCAGACGCCCGAAACGTATCTCGGCTACGGGCGAAGCGAGCGCTTCACGCCGGCCGAAGGTGCCACGCTCGAGCGCAGCGCCTACGAGCTCCCGAAGCACCTGGAGCTGAACCACTGGGCGCTCGCCGGCGGCTGGACGATCGGGCGCGAGAACGTCGTGCTTGACCACGCCGGCGGCAGCATCGCCTTCCGGTTCCACGCGCGCGACGTAAATCTCGTGCTATCGGCCGGAGAGCGAGACGAGATCCCGTTCCGCGCACTCCTTGATGGCGAGGCCCCGGGCCCGTCAGCCGGTGTCGACGTCGACGGGGACGGTAACGGCGTGCTTCGGGACGGCCGCCTGTATCAGCTCATCCGCCAACACGACAGCGTCCACGAGCATACGCTTCAGATCACCTTCCTCGAACCCGCCGCCGAGGCGTACTCATTCACTTTCGGCTAGCCGCAGTAGCCCTGACCACACGCTTCCCTCACGCACCCCGGAGATAGCCATGAGCGCCACCGAACCACACGAGCACGCGCCATTCATCGACTACGAGAACCTGCCCGCCCCAACCACGGGCATCCTCGTCACCCAGTTCATCACCGTACGAAGCGTTGCCCGCTCACGCGCGTTCTACTCCGAGGTGCTTGGCGGCGAGGTCGTGCTCGAGGAAAACCCGTGCATCGTCAAGCTCGCCAACTCATGGGTGCTGATGAACCCCGGCGGTCCCCCCACCCCCGACAAGCCCGACACCACGGTCGTCAACTACGAGCCCGGAAACACCGTGTCCAGCTTCATGAACCTACGCGTTGCCGACATCCAGGCGTGCTATCAGCAGTGGAGCGCCAAGGGAGCCGAGTTCGTCACACCACCGATCGATCGCGGGGCTGAGATCCGCTGCTACATGCGAGACCCCGACGGCTACATGATCGAAGTCGGACAAGCCACCGGAGTGCTCCAAGGGAAGCTCGCCAAGAAGCGAGCAGAAGACTTGCCCGGCTAACGCGACTGGAGGGCGAGGCGTGCCGAGGGCGATCGCGGCCGGCGGACGGCGCCGGCCCGCTTTCGCAAACCACAGGAGGAAGAGATGACCGCTACTGGAGTTGGGCGCACGGCGAAAGGCGGCAACGCCGCGATTCGACCGTTCCGCGTGACCGTTTCGGAACGGGACCTCACCGAGTTACGCCGGCGCATCACTGCTACACAGTGGCCGGAACGCGAACCGGTGACGGACGACTCGCAGGGCGTCCCGTTGGCGATGGCTCAGGAACTCGCGCGCTACTGGGCCAGCGAGTACGACTGGCGGAGGTGCGAGACGAAGCTGAACGCCCTGCCCCAGTTCATCACCGAGATCGATGGGCTTGACATCCATTTCATCCATGTTCGGTCGCGGCATGACGATGCGCTGCCGGTGATCGTTACGCACGGATGGCCCGGGTCCATCGTGGAGCAGCTAAAGATCATCGACCCGCTGACCAATCCGACCGCACATGGCGCCAGCGGGTCCGACGCGTTCCACCTCGTGATTCCGTCGATCCCGGGATACGGGTTCTCCGGGAAGCCGACAACAACCGGGTGGGGTCCTGAGCACGTCGCGCGTGCCTGGGTCGAGCTGATGGGGCGTCTGGGGTACAGGCGGTTCGTGGCCCAGGGCGGGGACGTGGGCGCGTTTGTCTGCGACCGAATGGCCGAACACGCGCCTCCGGAGTTGCTGGGCATCCACACCAATTTTCCGGCCACGGTCCCGTCGGACGTCTACAGAGTCCTCCAGGCTGGGGACGCGCCGCCGCCCGGGCTGTCCGAAGAGGAGAGGGGCGCGTACGATCAGCTGCGCGCCGGGGCTTCGCACCGCGCCTACGCCCTCATGATGGGGACGCGCCCGCAAACGTTGTACGGGCTGGCGGACTCGCCCATCGGCCTCGCCGCGTGGTTCGTCGACCACGGGGACGGCACCGGTCAACCCGGTCTCATCGGCCAGGTCGTTCAAGGGAAGCACGTCGGCGAGCTCACACGCGACGACGTCCTTGACAACATCACCCTGTACTGGCTGACGAACACGCCGGTCTCGGCGGCTCGTCTCTACTGGGAGAACAAGGTCCCCACCTTCCTCGCCGTCGACGTTTCCGTTCCCACGGCCATAAGCGTCTTTCCATACGAGCGCTATCAAGCCCCCCGGAGCTGGGCCGAGCGTGCCTACCACAACCTCATTTACTACAACCAGCTCGACAAAGGCGGCCACTTCGCCGCCTGGGAACAGCCACAACTGTTCGCAGAAGAGGTTCGCGCAGGCTTCAGGCCGCTGCGCGCTAACTAAAGGGTCTATCCACCGACCAAGGCGCCGACATCATCCACCCGATCGCGTTGAGCGAGTCGAGGCCTCGGGTTGAGGCTAGGCTCGTCGGGTGGCGGCGGGATCAGAGCTTCCGCGTCTGGATGGGTATCGGTTCGAGGTGCGCTACAGCCGCGGGTCGCGGGTGCGGGCGACGGCCGCGGCCGATATTGCGGCGGACGCCTACAGCTACTTCAGCCGGCTGTTTTCAGGAGTCGAGCCGGACATCGCAGTGATCGTGACCGACGAGGCGGACTGGCCGGGGAGCGGCCCGTACGGGCTGGCGTTCTTCAGAGATCATGCCGACGAGATCCGTCCCGGCATCTTGGTGATGCCAGCCGGAGGCGGAGACTTCTGGATCGCGATGACGCAGGACATCCGCGACGCGTCACCCCGCGGGTATGCGAAATTACTCGCGACATACCCAGACGGCGCCGGTGGAGTGGACCTGCAGCCGTTCTTCGACCTCATCACGATTCACGAGCTCGGTCACGCATTCGAGGTGCTGGGAGATCTGCGGCTCCCCACCTACTGGCTCAGCGAGATCTTCGTCAATCTGGCCTTACACGCGTACGTCGCAACCCAGCTGCCGTTGAGACTGCCGACGCTCGAGGTGCTCCCA
>DATBYI010000009.1:0-8038 GCA_036513815.1 Solirubrobacteraceae bacterium | reverse complement strand
ACGCGATCGTTCCGGTCGACGTCGGAGCTGTCCATCATCGTCTGCTCCAGTGCGGTGAAGCCGCTCCCGCGAAGGACGCACACGATGATGTCATCCAGCGCGTACGTCTTGGCCTTGATCGGCCCTCGCCCGTAATGCTCTCGCAACATCTTGACGATGCCGGTCGAGATCGCCGAGAGCAACTGGCCACCGAACAGCCTGTCGGCTGGGGCTACCCCATCTCTACGTTGTCCTGAATGGGAGTCCGTTCTACAGCTCCAAGACTCGGGTCTTGGGCTCGCAGCCCCAAGACGCACACCCATGATATCCCCGCCGGGGCGCCGATCTCAAGGTTGCCTGCGTCGACCCGAGCGGAATTAAAAAATGCTCATGAAAGGTCTTCAGCGATCGGACGTCCCTGACTAATCGCCTCTAACGGCGTTTTCGCCGAGCGAGCCGTAGGCGAGCGCCGCGGAAATGCCGGCCGGGGTGCTCGACTCCGCGCACCTTTATTCCCCGGAAGACCCCAGCAGTTCGGTGACGCCGGTCAGCTTGATCAGGCGGTCTACGTGGGGAGAGTGGTCGCGAAGCTCGAGGCGCCAGCCGTGCTCGCGTGCCATCGCCGAGATGGACACGAGCAGCGCAATGCCGGTGCTGTCGATGAACGAGACACGGGAGAGGTCGAGCACCGTGTCACCTATCGGCAGCACCTCGCTCAGCCGCTGCTCCAACAGCGGCACAGTGGTGAGATCGAGCTCGCCCTCCGGAGTGATGACCTGGCCGCCATCCTGCGCGGCGGTCGAGATCTCGAACTGGCTTGGGCCCGTCATGAATCGCGCAGCGTGCCGTCGACGTTCCGAGGGGCGGCGGGTTCCTGGGAGATTGGATCGTGGTCGGACAGAGAGAAGCGGAGGGTCACGACCGTGCCGCGGGCGTCTTGACGGTTTGAGATGCTGAAGTCGTCGGCTGTGCGTGCCATCACGTCGAGCCCGAGCCCCAGGCCGGGGCTTTCTGCTTGTCGTGTAGGGCCTCGTCCCTCGTCCGAGACACGCAGGAGGAGCTGATTGTGCCCTTCGAGCCGCGCCTCGACGATGATCGGGCCCGGCTCCTGACCGACGTAGGCGTGGCGGACCGCGTTGGTCAGGGCTTCGCTAACTGCCAGCGCGATCGCATCGCAGGTCGCGTCACTCGCGCCGAGCGATCTTGCGTAAGCGACCAGTTCCCGTCGCATCCTGGGGACGGTTGGCGGGTCGGCCAGAACCTGCCACTCCCACTGCCGGCCTGACAGGATCTGGTCGGGATCAGGCAACCGTGGCCTCCGCAGTGCGTCGGTCATCGACGGCGCCGCCAACCGGCACGCGCAGCATCAGCAACGCGACGTCATCGTGGGGCTGGCGGCGCGGGACGCCGAGCGCCGAGTCCTCGAGCTCGGACAGAAGTCCCTCAGCGCCGGCGGTGGAGAGAGAACCGAGCAGGCGGGCAAGGTCGTGCTCGTCATCGATCGTCGGGTTGTGCTCGATGAGCCCGTCGGTGTACAGCAAAAGCGTGTCAGTCGGGCCGAGCTCAACCTCGACTAACGGGAAGCGCGGAGCGGGCAGAATGCCGAGCACCGGTCCGTGCTCCACCAGCATTTCCGTAGCTCCATCGGCACGCCGGATCAGCGGGGGCGGATGGCCGCCCACGGCGAGCTTGAGACGCCAACCGTGGGCGGTTTGCTCGGCACGGCCGTACACAGCGGTGCAATATCGCTTGTATCCGGAACTGAGGAGGATCTCGCTCACCTGCCGAAGCACCTCGCGCGGATCCGACTCTCGGGCGGCGATCGCGCGGGTGGTGTGACGGGTGAGTGCGGTGACCGCGGCGGCCTGTGCGCCGTGACCGCAGACGTCGCCGATCACCAGACCCCAAGCGCGATCAGACAGCGGGAAGATGTCGTAGAAATCACCTCCCACGTCGAGCGTGCGGTCGCCGGGGTGGAACGTCGCGCTCACCTCCAGCCCGTCGACCTCGGGCATCTGCGGGGGGAGGAGGCTGCTCTGAAGCTCGCTGAGCTGACGCTCGCGGGTTCGGACGTCGCGATCACGCTCGATCGCCACAGCCGCCGTGCGCGACAGCAATTCCACGATCTCCTGCTCCTCGACCGATGGCTCGACCGGCTCGTCGTGGTAGATCGCCATCGTCCCGACCAGGGCGCCGTCGGTGGCCAAGACGGGCGTCGACCAGCAGGAGCGCAACCGGTGCTCAGCCACGAGCTCGCGGAAGTCGGCCCATAGTGGGTCGCGCTGCGTGTCGCTCACCACCACGACTTGGCGGCGGTAGGCAGCGGTTCCGCACGAGCCCACCCTCGGCCCGATCTTGAGGCCGTGCACCGCTTCGTTGAAGGAGGCCGGCAGGCTGGGTGCCGCCCCGTGCTCGAGCCGCCTACCGTCGGCGCTCGTGAGCTGGATTGAGGCGCGTCCGCCGCGATCCGACAGGCGTTCATAGGCAGCGACGATCTCGGCGAGCGTGTCGCGGAGAGGCTCACCACGGGCGATCATGGCCATGACGTCGCGCTGGGAGGCCAGTAGCCGTTCGCCGCGCACGCGCTCGCTGATGTCCTGGAAGACGACGACGCCGGCCACGGTCTGGCCGGACCCGTCGCTGATCGGCGCGGCACTGACTCGCAGAGTGATCCACCGCCCACCGCCGGTCTGGTAGAGGACCTCCTCGTCATGGACGATCTCGCCGTTCCGGATCGCTCGGACGAGCGCCCCGCGTTCGGCCAGGATCGGCTCTTTGTCGACGGTGAACCTCCGGTAGGCGGGGTAATCCTCGATCATGTGCGGCTCAATCCCGGGGTGACCCAGGATCTCGGGCACCTGCTGGTTGGCGAGCAGGATCCGTCCCGACGGCGCTTCGGCCACGATCACCCCGGCCGGCAGCTGCGTGAGCGTCTGCTCGAGCAGGAGGCGTTCGGCCCGAATGTCCTCCGACGCCTGACGACGCACCAGCGAAAGCTCGAGGTGCGCGCGCACGCGGGCCAGCAGCTCGCGCCCGGAGAACGGCTTGGGCAGGTAATCGTCGGCGCCGGCCTCGAGACCCTCGATCGACGCCTCCTCGCCGGCGCGAGCGGACAGCATGATCACCGGCAGCTCTCGAGTTGCGGGCGCGTCACGCAGCTCGGCCAAGAGCCCGAAGCCGTCGAGCTCGGGCATCATGACATCGGTGACCAGCAAGTCCGGCGGTCGCTCGCGCGCGAGTCGGAGGGCGTCGGCGCCGTTGCCGACGGCATCAACGTGCCAGTACGGCGAGAGCAGCCTGGTCAGGTAGCGCCGCAGATCCGGGTTGTCGTCGGCGATGAGCACGCGAGAGCCCGCGGTGTCGAGACGGCCACGGCCCAGGCCTGGCAGGCGCGTCGCCGCCCCCTCTGCGCGGTCCGAGCCATCCTCGTCCTGCGCCGGAAGCCAGCTCATTGCTTCCTCGGCGAACAGGTCGGCGATTCCGGGCGCGACGGCGACCGCTTCGCTAATGATCTGGTCAGACGGAAGGTGCTCCCGTCCGAGTGGCACGGTGACAGTGAACGTCGCGCCTTCGCCTACGACGCTCTGCAGGGTGATCTCCCCGCCGTGCATCTCGACGAGCTCCTTGACCAGGGACAGCCCGATGCCCGCCCCCTCGTGGCTACGCGCGTGCGCAGTCTGGACCCGATAGAACCGCTCGAACACCCGGGCCTGCTCCTGTGGCGCGATGCCCGGACCGGTGTCGCCCACCGACAGAGTGAACCCGCCCGGGATCGCGCGGAGCCCCACTTTGATCTCGCCTCTGAGCGTGACCTTGAACGCATTCGACACGAGGTTCAGGACGATGCGCTCCCACAGGTCAGGGTCGAGATACGCCTGCCCAGGAAGTTCCTCGCATTGCACGGTCAGCTCCAGGCCGGCGCGCTGGCATGCATCAGAGAAGGTCCCCACCAGCTCGGACGTGATCCGCCCGACATCCACGGGACGGTACGTGGCGCGCAGCCGGCCGGCTTCGAGCCGCGAGAAGTCGAGCAGCGCGTTGACGAGCTTCAACAGCCGCAGCCCGTTGCGATGCACCAGCTCGACGTGCTCGCGATCGAGCGCCTCCTCGTCCTCGAGCGCGTCGTGCAGCGGCGCGAGCATCAGCGTCAGCGGCGTCCTGAACTCGTGACTGACGTTCGAAAAGAACGCCGTCTTGGTCCGGTCCAGCTCAGCCAGCTGCTCCGCTCTGCGACGCTCCGCCGAGTAGGCGCGGGCACTCGCCAGGCCCGCGGCCAGTCGCTGGGCGATCAGTCCGATGAACGCCCGGTAGTCGTCATCCATCGGCCGAAACCGGTTGGCGCCCACGACGATGAATCCGAACGGCCGCCCGCCGGAGGGATCGGAAAGACCGACAATGAGCGCCTGCTGGGGCGGCAGCGTCCATTCGCCCGTGGGGAGCCCCTCGAACCGCTCGTCGATGCCGTCGATGACGATCCCGTCCAGGGCACCGTCGAGTATCTCTGCCGCCGGCCACACGGCCGCGGGGTCCCCCGCCTCGATCAGCTCAGGCGCGGCCGGGTGACCTGCGCTTAGGCCGGTGGCGACGCTCAGACGCGCGTCGTCTCGACCATCGAACAGGTAGACCGCGGTGAACGGCATCGAGCGCTGGTTGGCGGCCAGATGCCGGGCCGACGCGTCGAGAAAGACCTGCTCCTCGCGGATCGTGATGGGGACGCTACCGAGGTCGCGGAGCGTCGCCATCCGCCGCTCGCCGATGACGCGGTCGGTGTCCTCAGTGACCACGCAGAGCATGCCTGCGATCGCTCCCCGTTCGTCGGGAAGGGGGCTGTAGGAGAACGTGTGATAGGTCTCCTCCATGTAGCCGCTGCGCTCGAGAAACAGCAGCAGGGACTCGTCCCAGGTCGCCGTCGCCGTCCGAAGCACGGTGTCAATCCTCGGTCCGATGTCGGGCCAAATCTCCGCCCACACCTCACGCGCCGGCCGACCGAGCGCCCACGGATACTTCTTGCCCAGCGTGTCCCGGCGGTACGCCGCGTTACAAAAGAACGTCAGCTCAGGGCCCCACGCCATCCACATCGAAAAGCGCGATGCCAGCATGACGCGCACGACGGTTCGGAGGCTGTTCGACCATGCCTCGGGCGGACCGACTGGCGTCCGCTCCCACTCGACCGCCAGCAGATCACGCCCAACCTCGCCCTCCGCGAGCAAGGCTGCGCGCAGCGCATGATCAACGGTCGCCTGAGACCCCACTACGCCCAATCCGCCCTCACGCCGCTAAGGGTCTCAGATCCAGAGCTTCTGCGCCGCACGCGGTGTTCTCGCGGCGCGTAGCTCGCAACGCCTGCGGCCCGCGGTCGTGGCTCGCGCCGGCCCGCCCGGCTTGTCGGCCCGCGCGGCGGGTTCCTTTAGGGCTACATGATCGCCGTCCTCGAGCGCCGCATTGGCGGGGAGCGAGGAAGTTGCCCTTCTATCCGGCGGCGAGCAGCAGAATCGGCAAGGATGCGCTCTCTGTTGGGTTTACCGCTACCCAAACGACTCCCGGACGCTGATCCTGCCTGACGGGCGGCAGTGTGGGCTCGATCATTCTGCTCGCCGTAGCCGCCGCCGTGTATCCGCAATTGCTTGCGGTCGTGGTGATCATCCTGACGCGCCCGAATCCGCGGCTGCTCCTGTGGGCTTGCTATCTCGCGAGCTTGGTCGTGAGCGTCGCCGCCAGTGTCCTGATTTTCGTGGTCTTCCAGTCCCGTGGCAGCGTCGCCGGCACAAGTTCTCACCGGCTCGGTCCGGCGGCCTATCTCTCAGTCGGCGTCATCGCGGTGCTCATCGCGATCCTGATGGCGACTCGCAGGGGTCGAGAGTTCTTCAATCACAATCGGCCAATCCCCCGCCGAGGAGAGCGGCGCCCACGACCGGGCGCCGCGACCGCGGCGAAGACCCGTGCCCGAGCGGAGCGGGCGCTCAGCGAAGGTTCGGTCGTTGTTGCCTGCCTGGTCGGCGCACTGCTGGCCGTTCCGGGCCCCTTCGACCTCGTGGCGGTTGGGCGCCTCGCGAGAGACGGCGATGGGGTGTTGACCGCGGCGGTTGTGATGGTCGTCTTCGCGCTGATCAAATTCATCCTGATCGAGGTACCAATCGCCGGTTACGCGATCGACCGGGACCGCACCGCGGCCACGGTCAGCCGCTTCTCCCGCTGGATACAGACGAACAAGATTGCCGGCCTCGGCGCGATCGTCGGCATCTTCGGCATCGCACTGATCGGCAGAGGGATCGCGGGACTCGGCTGAACCCCGGCTCACGGACCGCCGTCGTGAGAAGGCGGCTCACGTCTTCTGCGGATCCGATCGATGTCCTCGCGTAGCGTCTGCCAGCGCGAGCGCGCCTCGCGGATGAGGGTGTCCCACTCGCGCCGTACCTCGTCGTCGGCCGGTCGCTCCCCGGCCCGAATCCGGTTGAGTTCGTCGAACACCTCGCGTCCGAGGGCAGCGGAGGCAACCACGGCAATCATGAAGCCAAACAGCGCCGAGATCATCGCGAACACGGCTCCGATCGCCCCGTAGCGACTCGCGTACGAGCTGAACAGGTGCGGCACATAGACGGCCGCGCCGGCGAAGTAGACGGCAAGGGCCAGGCTCGCGACGATCGCAAACGGGACGAGACTTCTCAGCTTGATTCGCTTCGCGCTCAGGACACGGCCGCTCCAGGCGAGGAAGAGCGCGGTCACGGGGGTGAGCAGCAGGTTCGCCCCGACCTGTACGCGGCTGGTGCCGATTTCGCGGTGTGCCACGCCGCTGAGAACCAGGTAGACGACGAGTCCGGCGAGCCACAGCAGGTCATTGAACGAGTTGCGCACGCTCAGCGGCGGAAGCTCCCACGTCCGTTCGAACAGCCGCTGGACGGCGCGGGCGAAGCTGAGGATAGCGATCACGAGCAGCACGGCGCCGATCACGCCAATGTCGGTATTGGTAGCGGTCGAGGGCGCGAGCGACTCCCTGACTGCCTCTGCGCCCCCGCCGGTGAGGGCGTAGCGATCGATCAACCATTGGGCCACGCTTTCGGCCTGGACGTGCGGAAGCACCGCGCCGGCCAGGACCGCAAGCGGGATCAGGGCGGTGAGGGCGCTCGAGGCCAGTGCCATTGCCCGGTCAAAGCCGGCGATGAGCTGGAAGCGGTTCAGGACGCGCAGGACAAACGCGGGGCGCAGCCAGAAGGTCAGCGTCCGCAGGATCCGCTCGCGGTCGACCGGGACTCGCGTCGTCAACCCGTAGCCCTCGGGCGACGCCTCAGACATCGCTCAGTGATCCGGTCGACCCGGATGCTCACGCTCATCGTGGTGCCGGCTGCGAGATCAGCAGGTCCAGGCCGAGCTGCGCGGAAAGGAATTTCGCAACCAGCTGGCCCTTTACGCTGTTTCCTTCCCGATCGAGTGGCGGAGCAAAGGTACCCATGCCGCCTTTGCCCGGCGAGACGGTGACGATGCCGCCCCCGATCCCGCTCTTGGCTGGTAGGCCGACGTCATACAGCCACTCGCCCGAGGTTTCGTACAGGCCGGCGGTCAGCATCACGGCGAGTGTGTAGTGGCAAACGCGAGGATCGATCACCCGCTCTCCGGTGACAGGGTTGACGCCGCCGTCGGCGAGCGTGGCACCCATCACGGCGAGGTCTCTGGCACTCACGCGCAGGCAACACTGTCGCGTGTACAGCTCCACGGCCTCGGCGGGCGGGCAGTACACGCGATCGACGCTTTCCAGCAGCCGCCCGATGCTCTGGTTGCGTGAGTTCGTGGCCGTCGCCGAGGCGTACACCATGGGGTCGAGCGAGAGCTCCCGGCCGGCGAAGCGCGACAGCCCGTCGTGAATGAAGCGCCACCGGTCCTCGACGCCGCTCCCGGGCGCCAGACTGGTCGTGGCGATTGCCCCTGCGTTGACCATTGGATTGGTCCGGCCGTCGGCCGATCGCTCGACCGCGTACAGGGAGTCGAATGGCAGTCCGGTGCTGTTGACACCGAGCCGCTCGCGCGCATCCTCGGGCCCGATCAGGTCGCATACGAGCGCGAACAC
>DATBYI010000008.1:0-2926 GCA_036513815.1 Solirubrobacteraceae bacterium | reverse complement strand
ATCGCCGAATCCAGGCGTGCGGTGGCAGTGCCCTTGCGTGCGGCGACGTGGCGAGGTCGACTGCCATCAGTTGTTGTCCGCCTCGAACGTGAATGTCTCGCTGCCGGTGAGGCCCTGACCGGCAGCGTTGCTCTGTAGCGTGGCCTGAAGCTCGTAGCCGTGCGAGTTGTTCGTGCTCCACGTCGCGGGACTGCTGGCGGTCGGGTCGAGGAGTGCCGTCGACGCACTGGCGGGCCAAGCGGCGAGGGTGCCGCTGTAGATGACTCCGGCGCCTTGAGCGATGTAGTTCGTGGCGTCCGCGGTGAAGCCGGTGCACGAGCCGGCGGTCGGCGTGCCGCTAAACGTACCTCGGGTGACGACAAGGTTGAGATATTCGTTCAGGCCACTGCCGCTGCCCGTCCCGTATAGCTTCACGGTGGCGGGAAGAGTTCCGGTGTAGGTGACGTCGATGCAACCGGTCGAGACCGCGCCCGGCTTGGCGTTCGTAAGGGAGAGCACGGCGGAGCTGCCGGAGTTCGATCCGATCTGGACCGTTCCCGCAACGAACGAGTTCGACGGGTTGGTGGCCGTCGCGTTGAGGTTCGACCAGGTCGCGGCGCTGGCCAGCGCCGCGCATGCGACCAGCACAGCGATCGTCGCCGCCAGCTTCACGGTGATCCTGCCGGCATGCTGACCGCTGCTCCGCCCCGCAGGATCGTCGCCGCCGAGGGCACGCGACGGGGTTCGGGCGGCATCGCCGCCCGGAACCCCGTTGGTTGGGATCGCGCCCATGTGATCCTCGCGGATCGTCAGTCAGCCGTCGAGCTTCAGCTCGTCGATGACCAGTTGTACTGGACCGTCGTCGAGGCGCCCTGGTAGGCATTGTCGGCGCCACCAGTGCCGCTGTCGGGGAAGTTGACCGTGAACTGGTAGCGGTGATCCGCGGTCGGGGCGAACGTGCCCAGCGCGATCGTCGCAGGCATCGCGAACATGGTCCCGGTATAGAGCTGGACAGCGGCCGGACATGAGCTCACGCAGGTCGGATTCCCGAGATCCGTGACCGTCACGAGGAGCTTCTTCGAGAGCCCCGGCGAGGCGGGCGTGTCGACGGGGGCGGAGGGACTAAGCGTGAAGGTGCCGGTCGCGCTGCCGGTGTTCACGATGTCGACGGTTCCGGTCGAGCTGCCTCCCGGGACCATGTTGCTCGCGGTAAGAATCGCCGCGCTGGCCTTGGAGTTGGAGTGCGAGATCGTTCCCGCGCTGAACACGTTGCTCGGGTTGGCGCTGGTGGAGTTGAAGTTCGCCCCTGAACCTACGGCAAGTGCTGCGGCCACCATCAGCCCGCCGAACGCCAGAAGCACCTTGCGGGGCGAAGCTCTCCATAGTGCCTTCAATCTCGTCATGGGAAATCTCCTTTATCCGGAGAGTGCGCATTGGCGTCCAGGCCGGGTTGGGGTGTAGTACCGGTCCTATCGACAGAATGCGCGCGAAGCAGTCAATTTTGCGGCAGGCACCCCCGAAATGCCGATCAGTACATCGAGATGCAAAAACACAGCCGACCTGGGCTTACCGACTTCTCAGGGTTACGCTCGCACGTACATCCGGGATTCCTGCTCAGCGTCAGCGTCGCCGGATTGATCGGCGTCGCCGTGCTGACGCTGGTCGTGTCGCGCATTATCAGTGCCTCGATTCGGACCGATCAACTGGCCAGCGCCACGAGTTCGGTTCAACTGCTCGCCGCCGCCAGCCTCGCACCGGACCTGAACCACACCGGACGCCTGAGCTCGGCGAAGCTTAATTCGCTCGACCAGGACACGCTCGCGGCGCGCCGCGCCGCAGGCGTCTCCGGAGTCAGTATCTGGAATTCGCAGGGACGAGTGCTCTATGCGAGTAACCATCGCTTGATCGGCGGCAAGACGCCACGCCCCAAGGGAGTGCTGGCCGCATTCGCGGGCCAGACGATCACCACCGTGGAGGGCGCCACCGGCGATCAACAGATAGATATAGCGGTCCCGATCTATGGCCCGACGGTCGGGGCGCCGATCGGGGTGGCCCAAGTCCTCCTTCCTTACGCCCCGGTGGCGCAGGACATCTCCGCTCGCACCCAGCGGATCGACTACGTCCTGATCGGCGCGGCGCTGCTGTTCTACGCCCTCCTGTGGCCGCTGCTGCTGCGGGCCTCCAAAGCGGTGCGCAGCCAGACCGACCCGCAGAGGCAGGCTCTCATCCGCGAGCTTGCGAAAGGCATGAAACGGGAGGAGCTGTTGCTGCACTACCAGCCCACCGTGGATCTGGCTGAGGGCCGGGTCGTCGCGGTCGAGGCGCTGCTGCGCTGGCAGCACCCCAACCGCGGCCTACTCGCACCGAACGAGTTCCTGCCAACGGTAACCGACCGCGCGTTGAACTCGCAGCTTGCCCTGCACACGGTCGGAATGGCGCTGCGCGACTGCCAGGAGTGGCGCGACCGCGGCATCGATGCGGCGGTCAACGTAAACCTCTCGGTCGCCAATGTGCTCGATGACCGCCTCCCGGACGAGATCGGCAAGATGCTCGCCACCTGCGGGATCCCGCCCAGGGCGCTCGGGCTCGAGGTCACGGAGACGGCCATCGTCGCCGATGAGCAAAGAGCGACCGCGATGCTCAAGGCGCTCGACGGCATGGGAGTTCGCATCGCAATCGATAATTTCGGCACCGGTTCCTCCTCGCTTACCTGCCTACGAGATCTCCCGGTCAGCGAGCTGAAGATCGATCGCGAGTTCGTCGTGGGCCTTCGGGTGCGCCCGCGTGATAAGGCGATCGTGCGTCTGATCACGCGGCTTGCGCACGGACTCGAAGTCAAGGTCATCGCCGAAGGCGTGGAGGACGAGCAGACGGTCAATGAGCTCGCCGAGCTCGACGTGGACATGGCCCAGGGGTATTACTTCAGCCGTCCGCTGCCGCTCGCAGA
>DATBYI010000007.1:0-8158 GCA_036513815.1 Solirubrobacteraceae bacterium | reverse complement strand
CGGGACGTAGATGAACGGATGCCCCCGCATCAGCCGCTCGATCCGCCGCTGGTTCTGGGCCTCGAGCTCGTAGTCGAGCTCTTCCCCAATCCGCTCGCGCATCTCCGAAGCCATCGCCTTGGCATCCAGCCCGGGGGCAAGCCGCTTGACCAGCGGCACCAGCAGCATCGCGTTGCGAAGATCCGTGTCGACGGCCTCAGCGACCCCTGGGTACTGGACCTTCACGACCACATCCGCGCCGTCCAAGGTCCTCGCACGATGGACCTGTCCGATCGACGCCGCGGCAAAAGCATGCTCGTCAAAGTCCGAGAACACGCTGCCCAGCGGTGCGCCCAGCTCCTTGCGCAGCAACTTCTCGAGCCGCGTGAACGGCACCGGCGGGATGCTGTCGCGGAGCGTCGCGAGTTTCTCCTGAAGCTCATCCCGCTGATCTTCCGGCAGGCCATCCAACTCGACCATCGAGATCATCTGGCCAACCTTCATCGCTGCGCCGCGCATCCGGCCAAGCTGCTCGACGAGTTCGTGTACGAGCACGGCAGTGCGTTCCTTCTCGGCGGCAGCCGCCCGCTCCGACGTACGAACCCGATTCGCGGCTCGCATCCCGGCCCATCGCACGCCCTGCCCGGTCACGAGACCCCCGACGCGCGCCGTCCGCGCGACGCGACCCGTCGGTAGCTTCTTCGCGTCGGGCGCCGGATCTTCCGCGGGGATTGCCATAGCCCGAGACTAGCTATGGCCGACCTCAAGCTCGCGCGGGCTCACACCCGGACAACGTCCGGGGTGCCGTTAGGTAGATGGGCTGTGTCGGGAGAACCGGACAGGTAACGCGCTGTTACGAGCCCTCCGGCGCCGGCGCGCTGTTACGAGCCCTCCGGCGCCGGCGCCGGCGCCGGCGCGTCGGGCTCGGGGGCTTTGCGGTGCCGGCGGAATCCGAGGAAGTGCTCGGCCCGCTCGGCGTCATGCTCGGCACGGTGAAACTCGTGCTCGGCCGCCGCGAGCGGCCCGAGCACCTCGACGAGCTCGCGCATCGTCTCCGTGAGACGGTCGACGGACGCCGTCAAAGGCCCCACCGAAGTCGCGAGCGTCTCGATCACCTCGACATGGCGCTCGATCGACTCCGTCGCTCGGTCGATGGCCGTGACCGCGTCGAGCGTCTCGCGCTCGGTCCGTTCGAGCGGCTTGACCGCGTCTTCGGTCACCGCTCGGACGACCGAGCGGACAGGCTTCAACACGAAGTCGAACACCAAGCCCGAATCGTACCCGGGTCAACGACGCTCGCCCGGGCTTGGACCCCTTCCGCTTCCGCGTGCCCCGAGCTCCAGCCCAGTCGCCGGTCACAGTCTTACCGGACTGTAGGAATTCTCTGAGCAGCCTCTTCACCTTGCCCGTCAGGTTAAGTCGACCACGCCGATGCCTGCGCCTCACGACAACACCCCGGCGCAAGCGACCCCCGTCCCCGTCAGGCTGGTCCGCGTCATCCTGGTCATGGCCGGCATCGTGGCCGTCGTCGTCCTCGCCGTGGTCACCAGCGCTATTTCCCTCCCCCACTTCGGAAACAGCTCACATCCACAGGCCAGCCCTGGGGCTGGGCTTGCGGCCCAGCAGGAGGCAGCCAACCGGCAGTGGGCCGCGGCCACCTGCACGAACGTCCTCGAGTGGAAGAACGAGATCCAGCGCGACGGAACCAGCCTCAACCTCGGCTTCGGTCCCTCGGCCCGAATCAACAACGCGATTACCGCGACGCGCCGGCTACTGAATCAGCTCAACTCGGCTGGCCTGCCCCCCGCCGCCAAGCAGACGAACGCGCGGGCTCAGATCGAGCAGCTGCACTCCGACATCGAATCGCGTCTACGCGCCATAGAGGATACCGCGAGCAGCGCCGCGAGCGGACACCTCCTGGCCATCGGCTCCCTCATCAGCGAGCTCGCGAACTACAAAACGGTCGGGACACAGATCGCGAGCGAATTACGCAACGTCGTATCCGTCAACCTGGGCCTGTCGCTCGCCGAAACCCGGGCATGCCGGCAACTCGTCGGCATCCCAATCTAACCCGTTCCGAGGCAGACCACGCTTCCGCTTTCCGCGGAAGGTGTCGCGTAAACCTGACACCCCGAAAATTGTTTGAGATCGGGTCACAACTGCCTCCGGCCCCGGGCGCGAGGCAGGCCGTTCTATGGCGCTCAGGCTGCATATATGGCAGTTGCATCGCCAAAGTTCGCATGCAGCCGTTCGCCTGGTTGTAGGTGGCTCACAACGGCGATGTTCATGCGACCGCCGCCGTGCAACCGGGCAGTGCTCGGCGTCGACCGCAGACCCCCGACGTCGCAAATGGGGTGACTTCAGAATGCACCGCTTGCCGGCGCCCCCTTGCTCATCGGACAACCGTGTCGGTCACCTCGGGGTGCGCGTTCCTGCTCATCGCCGGGGATGACCGACCAGCGACTCGGCGCGTAGCAACCTTTCGTACCGCCGCCGGGCTTATATGGATTGATGGCACAGCAAGGGAGACGCGCTCGGCAACCGGTGACGGTGAAGCCAGCACCCCAGTCGGCAGACGGGCCGTGTATCTCACGGCGGGTGTTGCTGCAACGCGCCGGCGCGCTCGGGCTAACGGTCGCGAGCAGCGCCTGGCTCGAGTCCGGGCAAGCGCTCGCCGCACACGCGACGCACCGTCACAGGACCGCCCAGCCGCGGGTCGCCGCAGCAGACCATCTCGTCGTCGACTACCTGCCGAGTCAGCCGACCGGCTGGGGCGGTGTCACGATCGGAGGGCACGTCCTACAACATGCTGGCACGATCGCCCACCGCGACCCAGCCAGCGGCCGCCTCAACCCACCCGCCGATACGTTCAACAGTCCGAGGCGGCGCCGTCAGCTACGGCGGCGATCTGTTCGTCGTCTACGAGCCCGACCGAGCCTCCAGCGATCCTCCGATCAACGACGACCTGCGGTGGATCCAGGTCGTGCGTACCCACGGAAGGTCGTACGTCGACGGGCACGGGCGCAACCCCTACTACTCGCGCGCCGGCCTCACGTCGATTCGCGGCAAGCAGGTGTGCGACTTCTATGACCGCCCCGGAATAGGAGTCGGAACGGGAGGCGCGGGCGAAGGGTCGACCACCATCGCGAACCAGGAAATGTTCGAGACCTTCCTCGTACACGACACCGGGCGCAAGGACCGCGCCGGCAAAGCCATCATCGACATCTACGGAGGCATCAAATGGGGCTGGCGCGTCCAAGCCGCGCGATCCTGAGACACGTCCACGCAAAGCAGCAACCCCGGCTTCTCTTGGCCGTCGTGGGCAGCGCACTCGTCGTCGCCGCCTGCGGATCCTCGAGCGAGCCGAGCGCCACAGCCGGTTCGAGCGCAATCGCAATGTTGGACAGATACGCGGTCTGCATGCGCGACCACGACGTGTCCGGCTTCCCGGACCCCAGTACCCCCGAAACCCCGAACAGCTTCGGCATCGACGGCTACAACTTCGACCTGCCGAGCACGATGAGTACGCAGTCACCGGCGTACGAGTCGGCCGACAAGACTTGTCAAAGCGCTCTCGGCAGCCCTACCAGCGGTGGCCAGCTCAACGCGGCGTTCGTCGCGAAGGCAAGAAGACATGCGCTCGCTCACGCGGTGTGCATGCGCGAGCACGGCGTCCCCAACTTCCCCGACCCCGTCATCACCGTCAACGGCGACGGCATCTCGTAGGCCTCCGACGGCGCGGGAATCAACCCGCAGTCGCCAGCGTTCCAACAGGCCCAGAAGATCTGCGGCGGCGGCTGACGGGTCTGCCCACGGCGCACTCCACTGGTTGCCGCCCGGCGCGTCAGCAGGGCCCTGTCGTCCTTGCGGCGAAGCTATGGACCCGTGTCCGAGGCGTGGGTATATCTGCTGCGCTGCAGCGACGGCTCGCTTTACACGGGTTGGACGGTCGATCTCGAGCGCAGGCTCGCGCGCCATCGAGCCGGCAGTGCGAGTCGCTACACGGCGAGCCGGCTGCCAGTTGAGCTCGTACACGCGATACCGATGCCCGACCACACCGCGGCGCGCCGCGAGGAGGCACGCATCAAGCGCCTGTCGCGGGCCGACAAGCTCGCGCTGCTCCGCGTTGCCGAGGCCGCACAAGGACCGCTCCTCGGCTCACACGAGCGGAAGCACCGAGGCTAGGATCCGAGCGTGTCGCATCCCGACCTGAGTGCTCCGCCCGATCTCCGGCCGATTGAGTCCGGCGAGGTCTTCGAGAACCCGGTCACGCGCGAACGGGCCGTAATCACCGAGCTGCCATGGCAGAACACGGAGGGCCGGGCTGTCGCCGAGCTGACCGCGCTCCCGGGTGCGCGGGTTGTTCGGCGAGCACATGCACCCGGCGCTTCATGAGAGCTTCAGCGTCCTCCAGGGCGAACTAAACGTCGTCCGCGATGGACAGCGATCAACGCTCGCTGCTGGTGAGCGTGCCCACATCGAGCCTGGGGTGTGGCACGAGTGGTTCAACGAGACGGATGTGGACGCCGTCGTCCGGGTAGAGGTCACGCCGGGAGAGCGGTTTGCTCACATGATCGAGACTCTCTTCGGGCTCGCGCGAGAGGGATACGTCAACGGGAAGGGCATGCCCAACCCGCTCCAACTCGCGCTTACCGCGCCGGAATTCTCCGACGTCATCGTCCTCCGTAAGCCGCCACCCAGCATCCAGCGCGTCGTTTTCGGAGCACTCGGACCGATCGCACGACGACGCGGGTACCGCCCAACCTACGCGACCCTCTCGCGCACGACACTCGCGCCCCGGGCGGCGCGCACGCCGTCCACCTGACTGCAGCATGACCCTGAGTTAGGCTTGGGCCGTGCACGGTGTCTTGCGGCGACCTTCGTTTTGCCGTGAGCGCGCGGCCATCTCCGCTGTCGCGTCGGTTGCGGCCCTTGTGGCGGTCGGGGCGATTCTCACCCCGCCGGTGACCGGTGCCGAGCTCGGCGGTGGGGCAGAGGCTCCTTCGGCTAGTGGAACGGTCTACATCGAGTCCAACTCGGCCGCGTCGGATTCGAACGCGATCCTCGCGTTCCGGTACCGAAACGGCGTACTCAGCGCACGTGGTATCCGACGGTATCCCACCCACGGAAGCGGCTCGCACGATCTGAGCAACTCCGGGGTGCTCGATGCCGATCAGGAGGTCATCGTCAACTCGAAGCGGACGCTGCTCTTCGCGGTGAACTCGAGCTCGGACACGATCGCGGTCTTTCACATCCGCGCCGACGGCGGCCTCGTGCCTGTCGCGGGATCGCCTTTTCCCTCCAACGGAAGCGCGCCGTCCAGCGTGGGGCTCGCCGGCCATACGCTGATCGTGGCCAACAAGGCGCAGGACGGCGTTCGCGACCTGAGCCGCGTCCGACCCAACTACACGAGCTTTCGCGTGCGCTCGGACGGGTCACTCAGCGGGCCGATCTCCTCGATCGAGGTCCCGCCGGGCTCCTCGCCTCTGCAGGCATACGTCACGCCCGATGACAAGGTCCTCATCACGAGCGAGGAGACCGGCGTGTTCAGGGCATTTCGGATAGGTCGCGGCGGCCGCTTGACGCAGGGGCCGGACTCGCCACTACGGCTCGCCACGGCGGTCTTCCCGGGAGGCCACCGGGTGCCGAACGTCTGGCCGGCCGGGCTGGCCTCAAACCCGCGACTGAAGATCCTGTACGCGCAGGTGGCAAACCTGTCCGAAACGATCGTTTATCGCTGGGACGATCAGGCCCGGCTTACATTCGTCAGGGCGATTCCGAACCCTAACTCGTTCCTGCCGTGCTGGACCCACGTCAATGCCCAGGGAACCCGCATGTACTCAGGCAACGCGGGCAGCGACAACCTGACCGTATTCGACATCGCGCGCGACCCGACCGATCCCCGCGAGATCCAGTCGGTACCGCTTAACGCACCGGGCAATCCGTGGAACTTCGAGATCGATCCCACCGGGCGAGTGATCTTCCTCCTTGACATGCGCGCGACTCGACAGATCCCTCCGGGCCGCGGCAACCAGCTGCACGCCCTGCGCATCGCCGCCGACGGCCGCCTAACCGAGGAACGCTCCTCGCCGATCAACATTCCGGTGCCCGTGGGGACCAACCCGATCGGCCTCGCGATCGTCCCCAAGCGGCAACCGTAGCGCCGCCCCCAAGCGCCAGCCGAATCCCCAGCGGCAAAGTTTCCGGTCGCCTGTGGTTGTCGGTGAGGTGACGCCCCGCAGCATCGAGGCGTCACCGCCCGATTCTCAGCTGAGGTGGAAGATGAAGTCGTACTCCTTGCCACCGTCGCGTGACAGCAGCTGCATCTGACCGCGACTGTCACGGTAGGCGCCGGTTCCACCCGTTATCGACAGTACGCTGTTGCGCGTGTCGTAGTACGGCCCCTGGACAGTTATCTGTCCGGCGCTGAGAAACGTTGTCCACAGGCACTCCCAAATCCCCTGCGCCGGGGCGATTCGGGTACAGAAGCCCTCGTCATGCCCGACCTGTTTCGTGTTTGCGACGTTGTACACCGGATTATTGAACGTCAAGATGTTGCCCTTCACATCCTTGCCGCCGCCCGTAGGGATCTCGGTGTCAGTGATGGCGTGCTCGATCACGTGGACGGTCCTGCCGACGGCGTGGGCCCGGGTCGTTGCGGCGGAGCTCGTTCCGGCGACGATCGCTCCGGCGGTCAGGGTCGCAGTTGCGGCCAAAGCGAGTGTGCGGCGGTGTGGTATGCGGTAGTGCACTGCACTCCCCTCCTCAGGGTGGATTGGACAACTGGCGGCGATCGTACGCCGCGTGCTCGATCCGGGCGGTCGCCGGCGTAGACCGGCGACCGTTTCGGTCAGCTGACGGGTTCGAGCACGATGACCGGGATGAGGCGGTCGGTCTTGCGCTGATACTCGGCGAAGTTGGGGGACCGCTCGGCCATTGCTCCGAACAGGCGCTCGCGCTCCTCGCCGGTTGCCTCGTGCGCCGTCGCCTCGAGCGTGTCGGTGCCGACCTCGATCGTCACGTCG
This sequence comes from Solirubrobacteraceae bacterium, assembly GCA_036513815.1. Lineage (GTDB taxonomy): Bacteria > Actinomycetota > Thermoleophilia > Solirubrobacterales > Solirubrobacteraceae > Palsa-465. Next base: position 1,154 of record DATBYI010000007.1, on the reverse strand, counting down.
GGATGCGCGCGCAGGTTGTGGTACCAGCCTGGATTGGTCGGCGCCCCGGCTTTCGAGGCGAAGATCACGTACCGGTTTCCGTCGGCGAGGTAAGCGACGGGATTGATGCGCTCGGTGCCCGTCCGGGCGCCCAGGTGGTGCAGAAGCAGCAGCGGCGTTCTTTCAAACGGCTCTCCGACCTGTCCGCCGTTGGCTCGGAACCGCTCGATGATCCGGGCGTTGAAATCGTTGGGTGAGCTGGTCGACATCGGCGCCTTCTCGACGTAGTCAGCGAAGGCGCGAGTCTACGCTGTGAGGACATGAAGATCCGCTTCGCCGTCGGCCCCCACTCCGGATCCCTCTCCGGGACAGAGCTGGCGACGTTCGCCGAGTCGCTCGAGCTCGCCGGGTTCGACGGGTTGTGGCTGTCGGACCTCCCCGTCGCCCCCGTGCTCGACCCGCTCCTCGGACTGGCGCTCGCCGCCGGGCGCACCGGCCGGCTGCACTTGGGCGCCAACCTCGTTCCCCTCGGCCGCAACCCGTTCCTGCTGGCCAAGGAGCTGGCCCAGCTCGATGAGATCTCCGGCGGTCGGCTGCTGCTCAGCTTCGTCACCGGTCTCGGTCAAGCCGGCGAGCGCCAGGCGCTCGGGCTCGATGGCGCGCGACGCGGCGACGTGCTGGAGGAGATGCTCGGGCTGCTGCGGAGCTGGTGGGCGGGCGAGACGGTCGACCATCGCTCCGAACGCTGGACATTCGAGCACCTGCCACCGGCTGCGCGGCCCGTTCAGGACCCGCTCGAGGTCTGGCTGGGCGGCCGCGGGCCCCGGGCCCTTGACCGAGTCGGGCGGATCGCCGACGGGTGGCTGGGCGCTCAGCTGACTCCGGCCGAGACCGGAGACGCCCGTCGCCTGATCCAGGCGGCGGCGAGCCGCGCCGGGCGTGAGGTCGACCCCGAGCACTTCGGGATGAGCATCCCTTACGCCCGCGTTTCCCCCGGCCCGGAGCTGCTCGGCCCGCTCGCCGCCCGCCGTCCCGACGTCGACCCGCTGGCGTTCGTGCCAGTCGGACGGGCCGGTCTGCGCCGCTTCATCGAGGGCTACGTCGACGCCGGCCTCTCAAAGTTCGTCGTCCGCCCGCTCGCCCCCGTCACCTCGTGGGCGGAGGAGGCCGGGTGG
>DATBYI010000006.1:0-6266 GCA_036513815.1 Solirubrobacteraceae bacterium | reverse complement strand
CGCGCGCACCGATCGCCGCCCGAGCAGCCCGTTCAGCTGATCGGTGACGCGGTCCTTCTCGGCCCGGAGCGCGCTGTTGTCTCTCAGGAGCTGGTCGTGGAGCGAGCGGTAGTAGGAGATCTCGGCCAGCAACTGCTCCTGGTTCTTCATCGCGGCGGTCAGGTCGCTTCGGGCGACCTCGATCTCCGCAACCCTCTCCTCGAGCTGCGCCTGCGCCTCCGCGGCACGACGATCGAGCCACGCAGCGAGCGCGTCGCCGATGGCCGCCAGCGGCGGACGGCTTGGATCGTCGTTGACCGGCGCGCGCAGGAACCCGCGAACTCGCTCGACGTAGGCATCCCAATCGACCTGGCGGGGCGCGGTCTCACGACCCAATCGGGACATGGACTCCCACCGTTCGGGCTCGCCGAGCAGCGAGCGGATGGCTGGGGCGATCTCCTCCATGGTGTCGACGAGGACGGCGCCGTGCGCCTCGTCGAGGCCCACGGCGAAGCGGTTCGAGCTGAGCGCGACGGGTACACAGCCCACACCACGGGCCTCCCACGGGATCGTGGCGTGTCCCTCGATCCGCGACGGCCACACGAGCACCCTCGCGCGCCCCAGCCGCGCCACAAGCTCATCGTTGCTGACCCTCTCGATGCGATCAATCGTGTACCCGTCGAGCTCGTCGAGCACCCGGTCCGCGAATGGCGCCCACCGGTTCTCGCCGATGGCGGCGACGTCGATCGATTTGTCCGCCGGCGGCGGCGCCGTCCAGTTTGGGCGGCCCGTCCCGACGAACGCGCACTCCACCCCGGCTGCGGCGGCCGCGTCGACGATCCCGGCCGAATGGGTCACGAGACGAAAGCCGAGCGCAGCCATCCCGCGGAAGTACTCAGGGCGCGCCAGCCGGTCGAGGGACACGGTCAGCGGGTCGACCGGCTCCCACCCGGATCCAACGAATGGCCATCCGAACAGCCCGGGCGCGGCCAGGATGAAAATGGCCAGCCGCGCGGGCGAGAGAAGCAGCCGGGCGTAATCGAGCGGGTCGACCCAGCCCTCGGGCACGACGACCAAGTCGTCCGCCGCGGGTCGGCGGGCCGCGAGATCGATCGCCGGCCGGGCCCCCGCCCCCGCCGCCATCCGCTCGAAAACCGGGCGGTCGAGCCAGCCACGGAGCTCCACCTCGCGGCCGAGCGCCGCGACCGCGAAGGCGAACTCGTACAGGTTCTGCTCGCCCCCCGGCAGAAACGGACGGTCGACGAACCGTGATTCAGCCAGGCGGCCGTGAACGGCATCGCCGACGAGGTTCACCACGATTCGGGGCTCGGCCGCTTGGCTTGAAAGGTCGCTCATCGACGCCGCCCCACGATAACGATGCCATCTGCCAACGCGTATCTATGCTCCACCGATGACCAAGGTGCTCGTCCTCGGCGCGGGCGGGACGCTCGGCGGGATGGTCACGCGCGTCCTGGGCGAGAGCGCTGAGCTCGACGTGACGGCCACCGGGCGCGCCGCGGAGCGCGCGCCCGACGGGACAAGTCCGCACCGCCGCTTCGACGTTCTCCGCGACTCGCTCGAGCCGCTGCTCGACGACGCGCGCTGCGAGTGGATCGTCAACGCGGTTGGCGTGATCAAGCCCCGGATTCATGAGGAAGATCGGGCCTCGATTGAGAACGCGATCCTGGTCAACGCCGTCTTTCCCCACCGGCTGGCCGCGGCCGCGGCCGAGCGCGGGCAGCGGATCATCCAGATCGCCACCGACGGCGTCTTCTCGGGCCCGCTGGGACCGTACGACGAGGCGACGCCGCACGACCCGCTCGACGTCTATGGCAAGACCAAATCGCTTGGCGAGGTGGCCGACTCTCACGTGTACAACCTGCGCTGCTCGATCATCGGACCCGAGAGCTCCCCGCCCCGCTCCCTGCTGGGATGGGCCCTTTCCGCCCCGGCGAATGCCGAGCTGCGCGGGTACACCGGGCAACGCTGGAATGGCGTGACCACGATGCATTTCGCGAGGCTGTGCGGTGCCATCATCGCCGGCGCGCAGACGCCGACCGCGCAGCACGTCGTTCCCGCGGACAGCGTGAGCAAGGCTGAGCTGCTCGAGCTGGCGCTCGCCGCGTTCGGACGCTCCGACGTAACCGTCCGGCCAGAGCTCGGTCCGGAACCGGCGGACCGCACCTTGAGCACCCGCGATCCCTCGGCCAACGAGCGACTGTGGCGAGCCGCTGGGTACGACCACCCGCCCACGATCCGGGAGATGCTCGAGGAGCTGGCGGCATACGAGGCGAGACAGACGAGCCGCGCTCGCTGAGCGTCGTCCGCTATCTTGCCGGGCCCGCATGTCCCACGTCATGCTCATCCTCGGCATCCGGCCTGACTTGATCAGGGCCAGCCGCATCCTCCACATGCTCAAAGAGCAGGATGAGGTGGAATTCACCTTCGTGTGGTCAGGGCAGCATTACGCGGACAATCTCAAGGATGTGTTCATCCGGGACCTCGAACTTCCGACCCCTGACATCGAACTGGGCGCGGGAGGTGACACGGACGCTGCGGTCGTCGGTTCGGTCGTCGAGCGACTCTCCGCCCTGCTCACCGAGACACGACCTGACGTGGCGGTGTTCCTGGGTGACACCAACACGGTCATGGGTTGTATCGCCGCGGCCCAGCTGAACATCCCGGTCGTGCATATCGAAGGGTGCATGCGCTCCTACGACTGGCGCATGCCGGAAGAGAAATACCGCACGATCATCGATCACACCGCGGATGTCATCTACACCTACTTCCCCGAGTACAAGGAGCAGGGCGTTCGCGAGGGGCTCAACCCGCGCAACATCGTGGTCATCCAGAACCTGATCGTTGACGTACTCGACCACTACTACTTCCAGCGCAAGGATGAATACGACGCCTACGCGTCACCCGAATTCTTTGCCGAGCGAGGCGTCGAACGCGACGCCTTCTACCTGATGACCTGCCATCGGCGCGAGAGCGTGGAGAGTCCCGAGCCGCTGAAGGCGATCCTCGACACGATCGCGCAGAGTCCGTGGCCGATCTACTTCCCGGCCAGTTACCGAACCCAGCGGCGGCTCAAGGAGTTTGGCTTCTCGGTGCCGTCAAACGTCACCATGGTCGATCCGATCGGTTACCGGGAGCTGCTGGCCCTGCTGGGCAACTCGCGCGGCGCGCTCACCGACTCGGGCACGGTGGTCGAGGAGACGGCGGTGATCGGTGTTCCCTCGCTGCAGATCCGCAAGGCGACCGAACGGCCCCAGGTCTACGACTGCGGCTCGAGCGTCAAGTTCGATCCGGCCCGGCCGGCCGACTACCCGCCCGACCAGCTGTTCGGGAAGCTCGACCGGTTATACGGCCAGCAGTGGGAGCACGGACTGGGCGACGGTCACGCCTCGGAGCGTCTCGTCGAGGACCTGCTGCGACGCGTCCAGACCGACACGATCCGCGGCCACCGCGCCGAGGATTCGCACATCGACGTCTCACGCTCCTACCGCGAGGACGGACTGCCGCCGGTTTGAGCCAGGAGCGGCAAGCTGGCGGCGACTGGCCCTCGCTGGGTGTGGTCGTCCCCGTGTACAACGAGGAGAGGGGCATCGAGCGGGCCTGCCGCACGATCCTCGAGACCGCCGCGCGATACCCCGGTCGGCTTGAGGTCATCGCGGTCGACGACGGAAGCGCGGACCGCAGCGCCGAGATCCTCGATCGACTGCGTGGCGAGGTGAGCGGACTCGACGTCGTTCGCCACCCGGTCAACCGGGGATACGGGCAGGCGCTTCGCACGGGGGCGCAGCGCGCCGCCGAACTGGGTCTCGACTACGTCGCCTTCATCGACAGCGACCTGACCAATCCGCCGTCCGATCTGCTCAAGATCGGCGAACTCGCGCGCCAAGGCAACCCGTACATCAAGGCATCCCGGTTTGTGTCCGGCGGCGATATGTCCGCGGTCCTGCCAGCCCGACGCGTCGTCTCGCGCGCCGGCAACCTGGTCGCCGCGGCGCTGTTCGGTACTCGGGTGCGAGACGTCACGAACGGGTTCCGCGCCGGGCGAACGGACCTCGTCTGCTCCTGGCCGACGCGAGAGAACACGTTCGCGGTCATCGTGGAGGAGTTCGGTCTCGCCCTCGCCGCCGGGGTGGAGCCGGTGGAATTCCCCACCTCGCTGTCTGCCCGGTCCGGCGAGCAGCGCCGCTCGGCCTTCTCCTACAGTCCGTCCCTGATCTGGGCGTACCTGCGCTACCCGTTGCTGGCGCGCGCGCGCCGTTTTCGGTCCACCACCAGGAGATGACGATGTCCGATGTCTGCCGTGGCTGCGCCCAAGCAGCCGTGAGACCCTTCCTCGACCTCGGCTCGCTCCCGCTCGCCGGGGGGTTCCTGCGTGGACCGGAGGAGATCGCCGGTGAGCAGCGCTATCCACTCGTGATCAGCGTGTGCGACAGCTGCGGGCTGGTCCAGATCGTCGATCCGGTCGATCCCTCGGTGTTGTTCGGCGACTACGCCTTCGCCACCGGGACTGTCGCGGGCCTCGTGCGGCACTTCGACGCCTACGCGGGGTGGATCAAGGAGCATTTTGCCCCGGCCACCGTAATCGAGTTCGGGGCCAATGACGGAACCCTCGTGGCCGCGCTGGCCGAGCGGGGGATTCGCGCGCTCGGCGTCGACATGGCGCCCAACATCACCGAGATGGCGCGAGCCCAAGGGCGCGACGTGATCACCGGAGCCTTCGGACCCGGGCTCGTGGACGAGCTGCGCTCGAAGATGCCTTCCGCCGACCTAGTCACGGGGAGCAACGTGTTCGCTCACAACTCCAATCCGCAAGCCATCTTGGAGGCGGCCGACAGCATCCTGTCGCCCGACGGGGTGCTCTGCCTGGAGGTGATGTACGCCGGCGATCTGCTCGAGCAACTGCAGTGGGACACGCTTTACCACGAGCATCTGACCTTCTACTCCCTGGCCACGCTCGACCGGCTCCTGCGGCGATTCGGCTTCGAGGCGGTCGAGGCGGAGCGGATCCCCATGCACGGCGGATCGCTCCGACTCGCGGCCGCGCGAGCCGGGCGCAGGACCCCGAGCCCTCGCATGGCCGAGCTGGCCGACTGGGAGCGGAAGGTCGCGCTCAACGACGCCTCGACCTGGGACGACTTCGCCACCGAGTGCCGGCGGCGAATCGACGTCTTTGGCGACACGCTGCGCCGGCTGTCGCAGACGGCGTCGATCTGGGCCTACGGCGCTGCCGGCAAGGCAACCATGTGGGTCAACGCGTGCGAGATGGAGTATCTGGGCGCCGTGGTCGACGCATCGCCGCTGCGGGCGGGCCGGCTGATGCCCGGAACGCACACTCCGATCGTGAGCCCCGACGAGTTCAAGCAGGCCAACCCGGACTACGTCTTCGCCTCGGCCTGGAACTACCTCGAGGCGATCCGCGCCAACGAGCCGCAGTACCAGGGCTACTGGATCGTGCCGCTGCCCCAGATGCGCGTGTACTGACCGGGCCGCCAGGCCATGCCGGAATCAGAACCAACCCAGGCCGAGGCCGTGCAGCCTGGCCCGCGCTAGCGTCAGCGCATACCCGCTCAGCTCATTGCCGAGGCGGAACTTGGACTGCTCGCGCAACATCGGGCCGGTTGGAGCACCAGGGACGCGCGTCATCTTCCCGCCCGCCAACAGCACCTTGAAGGTGATCTCGGAGCAGATCGACATCCGGCGGCCGGTGAGACCAAGAGCCTGCACGAAGGTCCGGTTGAAGGCGCGGAACCCGTACGTGCTGTCCGGGATGTCCACCCCGAGCGCCAGACGGACGGCGCGGCGATAGATGGTCTGGTAGAGAACGAAGCGGCGAGGGAGGTGCAGCGTTCCCTCCGCGTCCTCGTAGCGCGAGCACAGGACCAGATGGGCTCCCCCGCGCAGCTCGGTGATCATCTTCGGGATGAGCTCGAGCGGGTCGCGAGCGTCCGGCATCACGAGCACGCAGTAGCGTCCCTGGGCGTAGGCGACCCCGAGGCGCACCAGCGACCCGAAGCCACTCCGGGCCTGGTCGCGGACGAGCACGCGCATGTGCAGCAGTGGGTACCGGTCGGCCAGCTCGGCCGCGGTGGCGAGCGTGCCGTCATGGCTGCCGGCGTCGACGATCAGGACCTCGGCGGCGGCGTTGGTCGAGGCGATCACCCGGTTCAGCCGCTCGACGGTTGCGCCGATGGTGGCGGCGTCATCGAGCGTGGGGATGACGATCGAGGTCTCGAAGCTCATCGCTCCGCCACCTGCCAGGGGTCCCAGTG
>DATBYI010000005.1:0-2262 GCA_036513815.1 Solirubrobacteraceae bacterium | reverse complement strand
GGCGTGAGGATCCGCGGCCCGGCCGCCGTGACGGCGATCGTGAACTCGAAGTGCGCCGCCAGCGACCCGTCCTGGGAGTAGATCGCCCAGTGGTCGTCGCCGACGCGCACGGCGTGGCGCCCGGCGGTGACCATCGGCTCGACCGCGAGCACCATCCCCTCCTCGAGCAGGGGGCCGGTGCCAGCGGTGCCGTAGTTGGGGATCTGGGGATCCTCGTGCATCTCGCGCCCGACGCCATGGCCGACGAGCGAGCGGACGATCGACAGGCCCGCGGCCTCGACGTGCTCCTGGATGGCGTGGGAGACGTCGCCCAGGTGGTTGCCGACGACGCACTTGTCGACGGCGATGAAGAGCGACTCCTCGGTCACCCGCAGGAGCTTCGTCGCCACCGGGCTGATCGGCCCGACCGGGAACGTCCGGGCGGCGTCGGCCACCCAGCCGTTGTATACGACGCCGATGTCGACCGAAAGCAGATCCCCGCGCGCGAGCGCGTACGCGCCCGGGATCCCGTGGACGATCATCTCGTTGGGCGAAGCGCAGATCGAGCCCGGGAAGCCGCGGTAGCCCTTGAAGGCCGGCGTCCCGCCCTGCGAGCGGATGAACTTCTCGGCCGCCTCGTCGAGCTCGCCTGTGGTCACCCCGGGGCGGATCTTGCCGGCCACCAGGTTCATGGTCTTGACCAGAATGGCGCCGGCGGCCGCCATCTGTTCGATCTGTTCGGGTGTCTTCTTGATGATCACACGTCCTCCTCGAGGCGCAGAGTCGCGATCACGGCGCGGATGTGGTCGTGGACCTCGGCCGCGGGCCGGGTCCCGTCCACCCGGCGCAGGACTCCCTTCTGATCGTAGTAGTCGATCACGGGCTCGGTCTGCTCGTGGTAGACCTGCAGGCGCTTCTTGATGACGTCGGGCTTGTCGTCATCGCGCTGCACGAGGCGCGAGCCGTCCTGATCGCACACGTCGTCGTGCTTTGGGGGATCGAACTCGACGTGGTAGTTGTGGCCGGCCTTGACGCACACGCGCCGGCCACTCAGCCGCCGGACCACCTCTTCGTCGGGGACGTCAATGAGCAGCACGGCGGTGATTCGCCGGCCCATCTGCCCGAGCTGCTTGTCGAGCGCCTCGGCCTGGGGAACGGTCCGCGGGAAGCCGTCGAGGATGAAGCCGTCCTGGGCGTCCTCCTGCGCCAGCCGGTCGGCGGCCATGGCCACGATCAACTCGTCGGGGACGAGATCGCCCCGGTCCATGTACTCCTTGGCCTTCTTCCCGAGCTCGGTGCCGTCCTTCACGTTGCCGCGCAGCATGTCGCCGGTGGCGATATAGGGCAGCTGGAAGTCCGAGCGCAGACGCTCGGATTGGGTGCCCTTGCCCGCGCCGGGAGGACCGAACAGGATCAGGTTTAGCTCAGACACGAAGGCAAGACTGTATCGGTCACACCGGGTTCGAGGTGAACGCCGTCAGCCGCGTGACGATCGACGGTCCGGCTTGCCTGCCGGACCGGAAGTCCTGCCGGAACGGCCGGCGGGCGGGGACCCCCATCCCCGCCCTGTCCGATCGTCCGTCCGCCCCCGCGAGTGCCTCCCATGCGCCCCCATGGGCCCGACTTGCACCCTCAGACTTCTTACGTGCGATGCGCCCCCTGCGCCCCCACGCCCCCACTGCCCCCACAGCTCATGGCGCCCCCAAAGTTCACGATGCCCCCTGCGTTCATGACGCCCCCACGACGGACCCGCGCCCCCGCGGTCCGTCGCGACTTCATGGCTTGTTCGCTCATCTGGGTCATGCGATGACGGGTAGCTAACTACGCGTGACCGCCGTTCGCACCAGGGTTCGACCCCAGAGTTTTCCCCTCCACCCCCACCTCAGCCGGCGAGGCCTCGCCCCCGTGGCTCGCGCTGCGGGCCGCCTCGATGGCCGCCGTGAGCTCGATCCAGCCCATGAACGGCTCCGTGAGCTCATCTCCGTTCGACACCGACCCGCTGATCGGGTCCGAATCGACGTCGATCGCGAGCTGCAGATGCGCGGTTGCACTCCTCACCGACCACAAATCTGGCGTGTTGCGGGCGAATCCGCACCAGGGGGCCACCCCAGGGTTTAGACGGTCCGAGTGATGACACTCGGATCGCCTCGACGCGGTGACGGCTCGATTGGTCGAGAGTGTTAGCGCTAAAAGCGACCAGTCTGGGTACATTGCTCTATATGCCGGTGCGGGAGGCGCCCGACAGACGTGGTCGGCCCCTGCGTGGACGCAAGGGCCTCCTGG
>DATBYI010000004.1:0-4826 GCA_036513815.1 Solirubrobacteraceae bacterium | reverse complement strand
CCCGATGGGTCCGCTCACCCTGTGCGACTTCATCGGCCTCGACGTCCTGTACGCGGTGTGCGACTCGCTCTACGAGGAGTTCAAGCGCGACGAGTACGCCCCGCCGCCGCTGCTGAAGCGGATGGTCGCGAGCGGCCGGCTGGGCCGGAAGTCAGGCCGCGGCTTCTACGACTACGGTAATTAGGCGGATGGTCGGCGGCGCCTGACGGCCGCGCCTCAGTTGATGGAGATTTGTCGGCGGCGCCTGACGGCGGCGCCTTAGTGCGTGTAGGCGTACAGCGCGATCTCGTTGATCGCCGCGAAGTTACTGTTGGGCGGGAGCGCGGTGATCCAGACCAGGTAGTAGCGGTAGCCGGCCTTGGGGGTGCTGAGGATGAGCCTTTCCTGCCTCTGCATGGGCGGGATCTGGGCCAGCTTGATCCACCCGCCCGGGCCGGTGTTGAACACGTCGGGGTCGGGTGGGGAGTTCGAGGCCCAGACCTGCCCGTGCCATCCGCGGGTCTGGGTGTAGAGCACCATCTCGTGCACCGGCACGGGCTTGCTCATGTCGACGTATAGCCCCACCCCCGGCTTCTGCAGCGAGTCGTTGTAGTAGTGCTCGGTCTGCCAGGCCGTCTGCGTGTCGCCGTCGATAGCGAGATTGTCGAGGGTGGGATTCTGGGTCTTCGGGCCGCTGATCGCGTCGGGGTTGTAGTCATGGGCGCAGCTGTCGCAGGGCTGGACGGCCGTCAGATGGGCCGCCGGCGGGGACACGGCGAGCTTGGGCGGCGTGTGGTGGGTCCGGGTGCCGAGCCACACCACGACGCCCGCGACGACCGCCACGAGCACGAGTAGGAGCCCGGCGGCGACGGCCCGGTGGCGGACCGGGAACGGGACGCGGCGCTGGGTCTGGGAGGGCAGCGTCCGCAGAACGCTTGTGACCTCGCCCGTGGCGCTGCCGGCGCGGGCGGTCTCGATAGCCAGCACGTCCTCGAGGTCGGCGATCAGCTCGGCGTCGTCGGCGTAGCGGTCCTCGAGGCGCTTGGCGGTGGCCGTATCGATGACCGACGCGAGGGCGGCCGATACCTCCGGGCGCTTGAACTGGACGTCGGGGATCTCCTCGCGAACGTGCTTCATCGCCACCGCGATCTGGTTCTCGCCCTTGAACGGGACCTCTCCGGTGAGCATCTCGTAGAGCACGACGCCGACCGAGTAGAGGTCAGACTGCCCGGTCACGTGCCGCCCGAGGGCCTGCTCGGGAGAGACGTAGTCGGTCGTGCCGAGGACGCGGCCGTCCGCGGTCAACCCCTCCTCGTCGAGTGTCCGGGCGATCCCGAAGTCGGTCACCTTGGCCTGGCCCTCTTCGTCGATCAGCACGTTCTGAGGCTTCACGTCGCGGTGGACGATGTGGTGGGCGTGGGCGGTCCCAAGCGCGCGGGCGATCTCGATCGCGTACGCGACTGCCTCGGTGATGGGCAGCCGGCCGCTGCGCCGGATGCGCTCCTTGAGCGTTTCCCCCTCGACGTACTCGAACACGATGTACGGCCGGGGATGGGCGGGGTCGAGATCCTCGCCGTAATCGATCACGCCGACGATGTGCGGGTGCGAGAGCTGCGCCACCGCCCGCGCTTCGCGGCGGAATCGCTCCAGCTGGTCGGAGTCCGAGGCGATCTCGCGGTGCATCAGTTTGATCGCGACCTGGCGCTGGAGCGTCTCATCGGTGGCGCGATAGACCGTCGACATCCCGCCGGAGCCGATCCGGGCCTCGAGCCGGTACCGGCCGTTGAGCGTGGTCCCGAGCAGCGTGCTCATCGAGTGCCCTCTATTTTGCGCCACATCGCCTTGGTTCACACCTACTACTACACCGATCCCATGTGTCCCTGGTCATGGGCGATCGAGCCGGCACTGCGCAAGCTATCGGTCGAGTTCGCCGGAGGGCTCGACGTCCGTTACGTGATGTGCGGGATGGCGCGTGAGGTCGGCGACACGGGACCGATCGTGCGCGAGATGCTCGAGGCAGCCGACCGCAGCGGGATGCCGGTCGACGTCCGGCTGTGGCTGGCCGCGCCACCGCGGAGCTCTCACCCGGCCTGTCTGGCCGTCAAGGCAGCCTCCGAGCAGGGCGATCCTGGGCCGTACCTGCGCCGGCTGCGCGAGGGGCTCCTGTGCCGGCGGCGGAAGCTCGACACCGCTGGTGCGCTGCTCGAGGAAGCGCGGGCGGTGCCGGGACTGGACGTGGAGCGCCTCCGGGTGGCGCTGGGCTCGCACGCGATCCTTGAGGCGTTCGGCGCCGACCTCGACCGCTGCGGCGCCGTATCGCCCGAGCACCATGCCGCGGGGACCGGGCGGGCCACCCTGCCCTCGCTGGAGTTCATCGGCGAGGACGGTGCGGTTCACGGCGCGTATGGGTTCGGCGACTACGGGACGCTGCGAGCCGCAGCGGTGGCGGCCGGCGCTGTCCCGACGCCGGGGTATGCGCCGCTCTCGATCGAGGACGCTCTCCGGCGGTTCGGGACGATGGCCACCGCCGAGGTGGCGCTGGTGTGCGACCTGCCTGGGCCGCGGGCGCCGGCCGAGCTGTGGCGGCTCGCGCTCGACTGGCGCGTGCGGACCGAGAGGCTCGGCTCCGCCCACCTCTGGTCGCTGGCGTAGCTCTGCGGTCGAGGGCGGACTTATGACCCGCTCCGGGCCAGGCGGCGGCCGATCAACCCGGCGAGCGCGATCCGGTAGATCGCGTAGGGCAGCAGCGAGCTGTCGCGCTCGAGCGCCCGGATCAGGCGGGTCGAGCCGAGCGTCGACACGAAGGCGGCACCGGCGCCGGCGGCGAACGGCACCGCCGACCCCGTCGGCAGACCGCGTCGGTACAGGCGGACCCCCTTGAGCAGGGTGGCGCCGGCGATCACGGGTAGGGCGGCGTGGCGCGAGAGCCGGTTGGCGTCCGCCCGAGTGAAGCGCCGCATGCGCGCGGCGGCCAGCGTCGCGCCGTTGCGCGAGACGCCGGGGATCAACGAGAACGCCTGGGCGACCCCGAGCGCCAGGGCGTCGAGTGCCCCGGCGTCGTCATGCCGACGCTCCTGGGGTGCCCGGTCGGCCAGCGCCATCGCCACCGCGCCGGCGAACAGGCCGGCGGCGACCGTCGGTGGCGTGCCGAATCGGCGCTCGATCGGCCGCTCGAACCGGTAGCCGATCACCGCCGGGGGTGCGAATGACAGCGCGATCAAGAGCAGCCGGCGCGCGCTGAGCCCGCGCACCGCCTCATCGACCTCATAGCGCAGGCTGATCAGCAGCGCCGCGGCGGTTCCGGTGTGGAGAGCGATCTCGAACGACTTGCGCAGTTCGTCGTCGAGCCCGCTGTAGTTCCAGCCCGCCAGCCAGGGCATCACCGCGATGTGGCCCGACGAGGAGATCGGGAGCAGCTCGGCGGGGCCGTGCAGCGCGCCGAGCGCCACCGCCTGCCATAACGGCAGCTCAGCGGACGCGGCGCTCGCGCCCGGACGGACCACGACTAAGCCACGGCGGTCGGGTCGCTGTCCCGCGTCCGCGCCACCCGCACGATCAGGTAAACGATCGCAGCCACCAACAGAGCCGCGCCGACGTAGTCGACGTACTCGAGGTTGTGGCGCCAGTTCTCCCAGTTGCTCCCCACCGCGTTGCCGAGCACGCCGAGGGCGGTGATCCAGACGATCGAGCCAATCGTCCCGAACACGAGGAAGCGCCCGAACGGCATCCGAGCCACGCCGGCGGCGTACGGGAAGGCCGCTCGGGCGAACGGGATCCAGCGCGAGACGACGATCATCGGAGATCCGTAGCGAGCGAACCACTTGTCCGCGCGCTCCAGCCGGTGCTCGGACATGTGGAACTTGGCGCCGTGGCGCGCGAACAGCTCGCGCCGACCGTAGTAGCCGATCCCATATGCGATAGAGGCGCCGACCATGTCCCCAAGCACGCCGAAGACCACGATCCCGATCAGCGTCAGATGCCGCTGGAATACGTTGAAGCCGGCGAACAGCATCGTCGGCTCGGAGCCGGGAAACCCGACCACGCCAGAGGTCAGCGTCAACAACGAGACCCCCGCCAGGCCGAGGTCGCGGATGATGTGGGTGGCCAACGTGACCAGCGAATCGGTGACGGACCCCGGCGCAAAGAGCATCGCGGCAAATGTAGCGACCGGCGCCCAACCGACGATCAGGGACCTATGAGCGTTTACTCACCAGCTCGATGCGGATCTGGGTAGACCTGACCAACTCGCCCCACGTACTCGTGATGCGGCCGGTGATCGCCGCCCTCGAGGCGCGCGGTCACGACGTCGAGGTCACCGCCCGGGATTTCGCCCAGACCCTGGAGCTGTGCGATCGCTTCGGGATCCCCCACACGGCGATCGGACGCCACCGGGGCGGCCGCCTCGCCGCCAAGGCGCTGGGCCTCGGCGAACGCTCGCTGGCGCTGACGCGGTGGGCGCGCGGCCGGCGCTTCGACTACGCGCTCGGCCACGGCTCGAACGACGTCATGGTCGCCGCCGCACTGCTCCGCATCCCCAGCTCGACCACGTTCGACTACGAGTGGGCGACCGTCCAGCACGACGTCAACTGCCGCCTGGCCAGGGCCGTCGTCGTGCCGGACGCGATTCCACCCGAGCGGCTCTACCGCTACGGCGCCGGGGGCAAGATCCGCGCCTACCCCGGTCTGAAGGAGGAGTACTACCTGGCCGACTTCGAGCCGGACGCCGCCGTCCTCGATGCGCTCGGCCTCGACCGAGCCCAACCGATCGCCGTCGTGCGGACCCCACCCGAGGTCTCGCTCTATCACCGCTTCGAGAACGACGTGTTCACCGGCGTGCTCGACCGGCT
>DATBYI010000003.1:0-4646 GCA_036513815.1 Solirubrobacteraceae bacterium | reverse complement strand
CGACGCGCTCGCCGAGGACTTCCCGCGCGAGGCCGAGTGGACCCACCCCGAGGGCGGCCTGTTCATCTGGGCCACCCTGCCCGACTACATCGACACGACCGACCTGCTGGCGCGCGCTCTCGAGGACCACGTGGCGTTCGTGCCGGGCCGCGCCGCGTTCGTCGACGGACGCGGTGGCTCGTCGATGCGACTGAATTTCTCGGGCGTGGACGAGGACCTGATCCGCGAGGGAATCCGCCGGATCGGTGAGGTCGTCCGCGAGCAGGTCGAGCTGTACGGCACGCTGACCGGGACGGGGCCGGCGACACGACCGGCCGTGCGGCGCGACCCAGTCCGCGTCGAGGCGCGGCCAGGCGCGCACGATGCGACTCACGAGGCGACTCACGCGCCGACTCACGAGCCGGCCAACATCCTGCCTCTCCGGCGCAAACGGGCATAGCCGATGCGCATCGCGGTGCTCAAGGGCGGTCGATCGCTCGAGCGGCAGGTATCGCTGAAGTCGGGCGCCCGAGTCGAGGACGCGCTCGAGCGGCTGGGTCATCACGTGGTCGCGATCGACGTCGGGGCCGACCTAGTCGACCAGCTGATCGCAGAGCGCCCCGAGTTGGCCTTCGTCGCGCTCCACGGCCGCGACGGCGAGGACGGGACTGTGCAGGAGCTGCTCGAGGTGATGGGTATTCCCCACACCGGCTCGGGCGTGTCGGCCTGCATCCGCGCGGCCGACAAGGTGCTGGCCAAGCACGCGATGCGCGATGCCGCGATCCCCACCCCGGACTTCCATGCCTTCAGCGAGACCGCGTTCCGGGAGCTCGGCGCGGCCCAGGCGCTGCCCGCGGTCGAGGACCGCCTCCAGTTCCCGATCGTCGTCAAGCCGGCGGGCCAGGGGTCGGCGCTGGGGATCAAATTCGCTCGCACGCCGGCCGACGTCCCGAGCGCGCTCGTCGCGGCCTTCTCCTACGACCGGAAGGTCCTGCTCGAGCGCTACGTGGCCGGGCGCGACCTGGCCGTGTCGATCATCGACGAGCACGGGACGCCGCGAGCGCTGCCGATCGTCGAGGCGGTGCCCGAGCAGGAGGACTTCTACGACTTCGAGTCCCGGTACGAGATCGGGCGCACGCGGTTCGTCTGCCCAGCCGAGCTCGACGAGCCGATCGCCGCCCGTGCGGCTTCGGTGGCGCTCGACGTCTACGCGCTGCTTGGCTGCTCGGGCTTCGCCCGCGTCGACTTGATGCTCGAGGCCGAGAGCGACGAGCTCTACGTGCTCGAGGCCGACGCGATCCCTGGGCTGACCGAGACCAGCCTGCTGCCTCAAGCGGCCGACGCGGCCGGGATTGGGTTCGACGAGCTGATCGGTCGGATCGTGGCGGCCGCGGCGCCCGGGGTCACGGTCGCCTAGAGCTCGGCGGCGCCTGACGGCGGCGCCTTATTGGTTTTGTCGGCGGCGCCTGACGGCGGCGCTTATTAGTTTGTCGGCGGCGCCTGGCGGCGGCGCCTTATTCGCCCGCGAAATCCTCGGGCGTCACGTGGTCGAGGAAGTCCTTGAACTTCTCGACGACCTCTTCCGTGTCCTCGACCTCGTGCTCGAACTCGATCGCGGACTCCGCGATGACCTCATCGGCGGCGTAGATCGGGGCGCCGGCACGGACCGCCAACGCCAACGCGTCGCTCGGGCGCGAGTCGATCTCGAGCTCGCGGCCGTTCACGCGCAGGCTGATCGACGCGTAGAAGGTGTTTTCGCGCAGCTCCGTCACGGCGACCCGGGTGCACTCGACGTCGAGCTCGCCCAGCACGTCGGAGAGGAGGTCGTGCGTCATCGGACGCGGCGTCGAAGCCCCCTGCAGCTTCATCAAGATCGCAGCCGCCTCGGGATGACCGATCCAGATGGGCAGGAACTTGTTGTTCTCGACGGTCTTCAAGAGCACGATGGGCTGCTTTCCGACCATGTCGAAGCTGACGCCGTAGATGACCATCTCCTGCACGTACTGCTCCTAGATCTTGGGGTGAGGCAAGTATAGGCGGCACAGCCAGGGCGTCCGACGCCCCAGATAGGCGGAAAAGCGGTGCGGGTTCGTTACGTCGCGCGCTCTTCCTCGAGCACCTTACGGGCCACCGCGAAGGCCGAGTTCGAGGCCGGAACACCCGCGTACACCGCCGTGTGGATGAAGACTTCGGTGATCTCCTCCACGGTCAGGCCGTTGCGCAGCGCGGCGCGCACATGCATCCCGATTTCGTTCTCAGCCCGCATCGAAATGAGGGCCGCCAGCGTGATCGCACTGCGCGTGCGCCGGTCCAGGCCGGGGCGTGACCACACCCCGCCCCACGCGTAGCGGGTGATGAACTCCTGCCAGGGCGCGCCGAAGCGGCCCGCCGCGGCGGTCGCCCGGTCCACGTGCTCGTCGCCCAGCACCTCCCGCCGCGTCTTCATCCCGACGTCGAAATCGCTCACCGCTCAGGCCTCCTTATGCTCGGCGTCAAGTCTCGTCCAGGAAGTCCTGGATGAGCGAGGTGATCAGGTCGGCCTGCTCGATGCTCGCGATGTGCCGAGCGTTCTCCACGAGCTCGAACCGGGCGCCCGGAATAAGCGAGGCGATCCGCCGGCCGTGCTCGGGCGGGGTCGAGGGATCCTCGGCGGCCGAGATCACCAGCGTGGGCGCTGTGATCGACCCGATATCGCCGGTCAGGTCCATCGCGGCGATCGCCTCGCAGCACCCCGCGTAGCCCTCGCGCGGGGTGGCTATCAGCTGCGCCCGCATCCGCTCGATCACCTCCGGGTGCGCCTGGGTAAATCCGGGCGTGAACCAGCGCTCGAGCACGGCATCGGCCACGGCCTGGACCCCATCCGCCCGCACGATCGCGGCGCGCTCGAGCCAGGACTCGCGCGGGCCAAGCTGGGCCGAGGTGCAGCACAGCACGAGCCGATGGACCCGCTCGGGAGCATGGGCGGCGACCCACATACTGATCATCCCGCCGATCGAGAGGCCACACAACGAGGCGCGCTCGATTCCCAGGCGATCGAGGAGCGCGACCAGGTCCGACCCGAGATCGTCCATCGAGTAAGGGCCCGGCGGCACCTCTGAGGCCCCGTGGCCCCGGAGGTCGTAGCGAACCGTGCAGAAGTGCGGCTTCAGCACTTCGGTCTGGGGCAGCCACATCGTGAGATCGGTGCCGAGCGACCCGCTGAAGGCGAGCGCCGGCGAACCCCGCTTGCCGCGGAACTCATAGTGCAGCTCAGCGACCACGGTGCACCGCCAGTGCTCGGTCGATCAACTCGCCCGCCACCCCCAGGTAGCCGGCCGGATCGAGCGCGGCGTCGAGTCCTTCCCGCCCGAGCCCGTCGCGCACCTGGGGCAGCTCGAGCAGGACCTCCCGGAACCCGAGGCCAGATTCGACCGAGCGCCGCGCCGCCTTCTCAACGAGCTGCTGGGCATCCGCGCGCCCGACCGATGGCGCCAGCGCCGCGGCCACGCTCTCGCTCATCACGAGTCCGCCGGTCAGGTCCATGTCGGCTCGCATCTTCTCAGGGTCGACCTCGAGTCCGCTCAACAGCTCCCGAGCGATCGCGGACGCCGAAGCGGTGAGCCGCAGCAGCTCGAGCAGCGTCTCCCACTCGGCCTGCCAGTTCCCGGCGCCGCGCTCGTGCTCCTGCGCCATCGCCCCGAGCATCGTGGCGACGAGTCCCGGCCCGCGCTGAGCGCACGCGACGAGACCCACGGCGCCGACGGGATTTCGCTTGTGCGGCATCGTCGAGGAACCGCCGCGGCCCTCGCCACCGCCCTCGACGACCTCGGCGACCTCGGTCTGGGCGAGCAACGCCACGTCACGCCCGATCTTGCCGAGCACCCCCAGGGCGGCGCCGCACGCGCCGGCCAGCCGAGCCGGACGGAGCCTGACCGTATGCCAGGGCAGCGGTGGCACCGGTAAGTCCAGCCGGGCGCCCAGGCCGTCGGCCACGTCAAGGCCGCGGTCGCCCAGACTGGCGAGCGTTCCGACCGCCCCCCCGAACTGCACCGCGAGGTCGCGCTCGCGGACGGCTCTCAGGTCGGCCACGATGCCGTCGAGGCCCGACAGCCAGCCCGCGGCCTTGAGACCGAAGGTCACCGGGAGGGCCTGCTGAAGGAGGGTTCGCCCCGACACGATCGCGTCACGCCAGCGCTCGACGAGCGCGGCACACGCGTCGGCCGCCGCCGACAGGTCGTCCACCGCCCCAGCGAGCGCGCGCGACGCCACGAGCATCATCGCCGTATCGATCACGTCCTGGCTGGTCGCGCCCTTGTGCATGTGCGCCGAAGCCTCCGTCGGCAGCTGCCGACGCAGCGCGCGCAACAACGCCGGAATCGGCGTGCCCTGCTCGCCGGTCCCCCGGCCAAGCTCGGCCACGTCGAGCTCGAGGCGCCCGGACTCCACGGCATCGGCCAGCTCGCGCGCCGCCTCGGCCGGGGCCAGCCCGTGATCCGCCAGCACGTCCAGCAACGCCACCTCGACCTCGACCATCGCCTCGACGAAGGCCCGGTCGCTCAGCGCCGCCGCGGCCGCGCCGTGGGCGAACAGGCCGGCGAACAGCCCCCCGTCCCCGTCTGCGGCCATCGACCTCAGCGAGCCCCGCCCAGCGGCCGAGGCTGGGGCGGTGGATTTGTCGCGTGCAGCGA
>DATBYI010000002.1:0-32205 GCA_036513815.1 Solirubrobacteraceae bacterium | reverse complement strand
CGATCCATCTGACTAGCGGCGCGACTCTGAAGGATGTTGTCTATAAGGGCCAGCTGAATATCAGCGGGGTGAGCAACGTCACGATCGAGGACAACGAGATCACCGAGTCGGGCGAGAACAACTACGAGATATATGTACTCGGATCGGGCAGCAACATCAGGATCGAGAACAACGATCTATCCGGGCTCAGTGGGGCGCCGGGGGACGGGTGTGATGCCGCGGTATTCGAGGGGGGAAGCGCCTCGCTCATGAACGTCACGATCGCCCACAACGACATCTGGTTCTGCTCGGCAACGCTCAATGACATCGAAGCCTCAGAGGGCGCCTGGACCATCGAAGGCAACTACATCCACGACTTCGCATACGCCGACCCGGGCAAGAGCAACCACTTCGACGGCATCCAGTTCGAGGGCGGCGGCAGCGCTCGTGCCCCCACGGTCTTCGCCAACAACACCGATCTCATGGACTTCTATCAGACCTCGCCCGTCATCCTGTCGAACGACAACAGCCTCGCGAACACCAACCGGTCCATCACCCATAACCTCCTAGGAGGAGGAGACGTGTGCCTGTACGTCGCGGGCACATCGAGCCATCCGACCACGGACTCGACGTTCTCCAAGAACGACTGCTCGAGCCTCTACATCGGCGCGAACAAGACCGGCAGCGCCGACGAAGGCGGCGCGTTCGGCTACGACGCCTATTGGACCCCGAAAACCAACATCTGGTCAGGGAACTTCTCGGATGACAACGGTGCGTCGATAGCCCCCTAGAGCCATGCTGGGGCGCCGGAAGGATGAGATTCGGCGGAGCCAGAAGTCCCCGAGTTCGGGCAGCGTTCTTCCCTCGAGAGTATGTCTCCGCAAACTGGCATCGGCGTGCCGCTTCCATCGGGGGAGGCGGCTGGCGACCTCGCCCCGTCCCGCGCGAGACTCAGACTCGCGCCCATTGCACCGACGGCGCCCTGGACAGACCAGGAGCTTCAGCACGAAGACGACGAAAGCATCGATGCGGTCGTCTGGCGCGCGACGCTCAATCGACGGCTGCTCGCCGTGGGAGACGCCGCCGCGGCAAGCGTGACCCTTGTCGTGTTGCTGAACGTATTCGGTCAACGCCGCGTCGCGGCGCTTGCTCTCGCCGGCATTGCGCTGCTGTTGTTCCTCTTCAAGGTCTCGGGTCTCTACGATCGGGATGAGCTGCGCCTCGTGCACTCGACGCTGGACGAGATGCCGTTGCTCGCCCAGCTCACGGGGCTGTTCGCCTTGGGGCTGGCGATTCTTCAATCGATCCTGCTCGGCGGCGGCCTGAGCGCGACGAGGATCGCGGCGATTTGGCTTGCCTCGTTCGTTCTGATCGTTTGCGGGCGAGTAGTTTCGCGGGCGATTGCCGGGCGGACCTCGCCCCTTGAGCGCTGTTTGGTGATCGGCGAACCGGCCCAAGCCGAACGAATCCGAGACAAGCTGGCCTCGAGTCTGGCGCGGGCGGAGGTCGTAGCATCGTTTCCGCTCGCCAGCGAGGATGTCACCGCCGCCGACTGGGTGGCTATTCCAAAGATGATGCGCCGCGTCGTAAGCCAGCTGGATGTGCATCGGATCATCATCGCGCCGACCACCACGGATACCCGACACGTGGTGGATCTGATTCGTGTGGCGAAGTCGATCGGGGTAAGGGTGAGCGTGCTTCCACGCATGTTTGAGGTCGTCGGCTCATCGGTCGAGTTCGACGACGTCGACGGGATGACGATGCTGGGGATCCGCAGGTTCGGTCTTTCTCGGTCCTCGCACCTGCTCAAGCGCACGTTTGATCTTGCCCTGGGTTCGATCGGACTACTGATGCTGAGCCCTGTGTTTGCGGCGATCTCGCTGGCGATCATCCTCGATTCAAGAGGCTCGATCTTCTTCGGCCAAATCCGAGTAGGCCGCGAGGGGAAGCACTTCCGCATCCTGAAGTTCCGATCGATGGTGGCTGACGCGGATGCGCGCAAGGAGGAGCTCCGATCTATCAACGAGGCTGGAGACGGGCTGTTCAAAATCACTAATGACCCGCGTATCACCCGCGTCGGGCGTTTCCTGCGGGCCACGTCCCTAGACGAGTTGCCCCAATTGCTCAACGTCATGCGCGGTGAAATGAGTCTGGTGGGGCCGAGGCCTCTGGTTCTCGATGAGGACGCCCAGGTCGTCGGGCTGGACCGGAGCCGCCTCCACCTCACTCCCGGCATGACCGGCCCATGGCAGGTTCTGGGAACCAGGGTTCCCATGCAGGAGATGGTCGCAATCGACTATCTCTACGTTGCCAGCTGGTCGATGTGGCTCGACTTGAAGCTCCTACTGCGCACCGTTCGCCACGTCGCGGTAGGCGGAAACCTCTAGTTCTGCCGAGGACTCTCGGCCGGCCGGTCTACGGCGCTATGGACGAGCCGTTGTCGTCCCACAGGTTGCCCGACCAGGTGTTGGTGCTCGAGGTGTAGTAGGTGACCGGACCGAACGCGCCTCCCTCGTCCGCGCTACCGGTCCGGTTCGCACCGATGTACACGCTGGAGCAGACGTTATTCGAGAACGTTGAGTCGGTCGTCGGGTAGGTCGAGGTGCCTGCCGCGTATAAGCAGAAATCGCCGCCTGCCAGCAGGTTGTGGGTGATCGAGCGATACGTGTTGGCCAAGCCGTTGTCGTTCGACAGAATGACCGGCGAGGTCTGGTAGAAGTCCATCAGATCGGTGTTGTTGGCGAAAGCCGTCGGGGAGGTCGCACTGCCGCCGCCCTCGAACTGGATCCCGTCGAAATGGTTGCCCTTGTTCGACTCGGCGTAGGCGAAGTCGTGGATGTAGTTGTTCTCGATGGTCCAGCTACCACTCGAGATCTGATTCATCGTTGCCGAACAGAACCACATGTTGTTGTTGGCGACGGTGACGTTGGTACTGCCGCCACCCTCCTCGTAGACGGCGGAGTCGCATCCGTCTCCTGGCGTGGTGTCATTGAGCCCCGAGAGATCGTTGTCTTCGACCGCGATGTTATTGCTGTTGCCGGCCAGCGTGACGATCCAGTTGTTCTCGCCGGAATCGGTGAGATCGTTGTCTTCGATTGTGACGTTGCTGAGGCCGCCCACGAGAACTTGCCCGTTATAGACAACGTCCCTAAGAGTCGCGCCGCTGGTCAGGTGAATCGCGCCGCCCGAGTACGACCAGCCCGACCCTGTGCTGCCGCAACCCGACCCGGGGCCGGACGGCGATGTACACATCCCGGGAACGTCGTAGAGCGTCGTACCAGCTGGTGGACCCGTATTTGCGATGTCCGCAAATCCGCAGGTGATCGGGGCATTGGTACAAAAGTGCTCGCCGGATGCGCCCGCGCCGAACTGGCCCGTGCCCACGACCGCGCTGATCGGCGAGCACCCGGGCTCCCCGTTATCGAAATACGTAGATGCGGGCGGGCCGCCGATACTGCTCTGTGTCAGGGCAGGCATCGCGTTGCTCATCAGTCCGGTATCGCATGGGCCCGACGATGTCGTTGACGTGCTCCCGCTGGCGTTGCTTGCGGTGACCCGAACGGCGAGCGCCCTGCCCACATCCGAGGAACCGACCATGTACGTGCTCGAAGTGGCACCAACCCCAGTCGCGTTGGAGCAGGAACCAGTCGTTGGCCGCGTCATGGCATAGCCCGTGCCGGTCACAGAGCTGATCTGCACGCCACTCGATGATCCAGCCGAAGTCGTGCAGTCCTGCCACTGGTAGGAATACGACGTGGGGCTGTTCGTCCACACGCCAGGCGTCACTTTCAGATGCTGACCCTCAATCGCGCACCCCGCCAAACACGCCCCGTTGCCGTTCACCGTGCTCGAGGTGAAATACGGCTGCAAGGCGTTCGCGGGCTGTGGGCCGCCTGGATTGGCCAGGGGACCGTTGCTGGGAGCTGCACTAGACGTGCCTCGCGGCCGCCGACCTCGCGCGTACACCGATACTCGACAGCCGGCTTCGTGTCGGGCCTTGGTCCACTTGACCGGAAGCGAGCTCAGGCGTTTCCCGAGCGACTCGTTCCGGCAGCCGCCCGTGCTGCCACGCAGAGCCAGATGTCCCCCCCTCGGGAGGAACGCGATCCAGTAAATGTGGCCGGCTCGCACCGCGGTAGATGGGATCGCGACCACATTCCATTTTCCGCGCCGCGGAGCTCGCCGGAATGCCATGGCGCGCCGGGGCCCGGGACGGCCACGGGTTGTGTCGTAAAGAGCGACCGCGAAGCTCCGCGCGGTGTTGTGCGCACCGACGAACACGACGATTGAAGTCGCGCTGCCGTTCACAGTGCTCTGAAACCGAAACGCCCGCGCCAGCCCAGACGGATCGGAAATCGCTCCCGGCTCCACGCTGTTATCTCCAAAGATTCGCTTCGCCCCTGCGGTGCGGGACTTCTTCTTAGTTACGCGCGCGCGAGAAACACCAGCGTGCGCCCCCGCCCCACTCGCGAGGGTCGCGGTGGCGGCGAATGCGGTCGCGATTGCCGCAAGCACCGCAGTGCAAAACGATATGGTCAGTTGGCCCTTGCGTTGATACACGTTCTTGGGCTACCTGCGGGAGCTCGGTCCGTGGTCGACGTACAGCGCCTTCGCCATACGACGAAAGGCACGATCAGCACGTCGGCGCGCGACCTTATCACAGAGCCGGGCCAGTCGAGCCAGCTAGACTGCCCGCGGTGCATCGGTTGCTTCTGATTACGTCGGCCGTCGACGGCGAGGACGTAGGGGAGGCGTGGTCAGGCTTCCAGTGGGTTAGCCGCTTGGCGACCCGTCACGACGTCACCCTCCTTACCATGCATCGCCGGGACAGGACGCCGCCGTCCCGCCAGCTTCCCGGTGTGCGGGTCATCGAGTGGCGCGATCCGAAGCTCCTGGCTCGCCAGGAACGCTTCAACAGCATGCTGAAGCCGGGGTGGATACCGTTCTACCGCCGCGCGCGGGTGTGGATCCGGGGCGCCCTGGCGCGTGGAGAGCGCTTTGACGTTGGGCACCAGCTGCTTCCTCTCGCGATGCGTTACCCGTCGCCCTTGGCGGGGCTCGGCATCCCGTATCTCATCGGCCCGGTCGGCGGCAGTCTCGAAAATCCGCCCGGCTTCGCCGACGACACCTCGGCGTGGTATGTCCGGCTGCGAGCGCTGGATCGGTTCCGACTCCGGAGGGATCCCCTGCTGCGGCGCGCATACCTTGACGCAGGCTGCGTTCTCGGCATCGCCCCGTACGTCCGAGAGATCCTGGGAGACCTCGACGTGCATCGCTTTGAAGTGATGAGCGATACCGGCCTGAAGGCGCTACCCGCGCTCGGTGACCGGCCGAGCCGCGAGGCACCCGTCAGCCTGCTGTACGTCGGTCGGCTTGTCCGTACGAAGGGTCTGCGCGATGCGATCGCCGCCCTGCCGCATCTGACGGCGTCGGCGTCAGCGGTTCTCGAGGTGGTTGGCGATGGGCCGGATAGGGCCGCATGCGAGACCCTCGTTCAGGAGTTGGGCCTCGAAGGTACCGTTCGTTTCCACGGTCGCCAGCCACGTGAGCGCGTCGATGATTTCTATAGAGCCGCGGACGTATTCGTATTCCCGAGCTATCGGGAGCCGGGCGGCAACGTCGTCTTGGAGGCAATGGGATACGGCCTGCCGCTCGTGGTCAGCGATCGTGGCGGACCGGCGAGCTCGGTCGACGAGACCTGCGCGATCCGGGTGCATCCGGAGACTCCGGACCAGTACGCGCGTGAGCTCGCCGTCGCGATCACGCGGCTAGTAGACGATCGGGGGCTCCGTCAACAGATGGGTGGCGCAGCGCGCGATAGGGTCGCCGATATCGCGCTCTGGGACCGCAAGGTCGAGCGGCTTGAGGCGCTCTACGACGAGGTTCTGCGCGCGAACTCGGGCACGTAGACCTCCGGCCAGATCCGCGACCCTGGTGGCGTTCATCCCCGCCCGGGCGGCGCCGCTCAAGACCGCGACTGGGCCTCGCTCGTGCTCTTGATTGCGGCCCGGGCGGCCGCGTTCAAGGCGGACGTCTGCGACGGCCGAGAAGGCCCCGTCGCCCGTTCCGGCCGAGGCGAGCGGACCGGACCTGGGAGCAGACGGCGTCCAAGCCGCTCGACGCCAGGGAGCACGCGCTGGGTGAGCAGCGCGACGTCGCTCCAAGCCTCCTTGGACAGGGCGCGGAGCGCCAACAGGTAGACCGTGCCGCCTGCGGCGCCGGCGAGGATGAGCAAGACCGGCACCGGCACCTGGTCAGCGAGAGCGCGTCGGAGCGCCATCGCGACAAGCAGCAGCGGTGTGCTGGCTAGGACGGCGGGCCCGAGGTCGCGGAAGATCTGAGTCCGCGCCATGCCGACTGTGGAGTGGAGCAGCACGGTGTAGGCGATCAGCAACGATGCAAGCTGGAAGCCGCTCACCGCAACGCAAACGATGGTGAGTCCGTGTGACGAAGCCACCCAGACGGTGGCGGCGTACGCCAGCGTCTCGGCACAGCAGAACAGGAACAGCGCCTTCGGGCGGCCGGCGGCGAGCACGGTCGGGCCATGCAGATTGCGGACGCAGGAGGCCATTCCGGCCACGGCCAGGATCTGGGCCGGCAGAATGGCCGGAGTCCAGTGCGCGCCGAACAGCCACGGCACCAATGTCGGCGCCAGCGCGATGAACAGTGCCAGCATGGGATAGACGAGCACGACGTTGACACGCACGATGCGCAGGCGGAGGGCGAGGCGCCGCTCGGGATCCTCTGTGCGCGTGTAAACGGGAAAGGCAATCCGCGCGACGATCCCGCTCAGACGCCGCTCGTACTCGACGCCGATGGTGAACGCCCGGTAATAGAAGCCGACGATCACCGACGACAGGCGCGCGCCGAGGATCATGTAGTCGACATTGCGATAGGAGACTCCGGCGAACCCGGCCGCGGTGGCCGGTAACCCGAAGCCCAGCAGCTCCCGCATCTCCTTGGGGTGCCAGCGTGGCATCACGGGCCGACCACCGCTGATGTAGCCGAGCGCCATGATGAGTACCCCGATCAACATGCCGAGGACGTAGGCCGCCGCGCCCAACCCGGCGATCGCGAGCGCCACCGAGATGATCGAGGACACCACCACGCCGGTGGCCTCGGAGAGACCAATGCGTCGGAAGCGCAGATCGCGCTGAAGCCTCGCCTGAGGGACGATCATCAGCCCGGTGATGGCGAATTGAGGCGCAAACAGCCTGAACAGATCGGTCGTACGAGCGCCGAACACCGGCGTGGTCACGAGCGGAATCGCGAACAGCGTCAGCAGGGCGAGCGCGATCCCGATCATCAGGCCCAGCAACGTCGCCCCCTCAAGATGCTTGCGCGTGATGTCGGGTCGCTGGACGAGCGGCGTGCCGATCGTCTCGTTCGAGATCATAAGCGAGAACTCGCTGACGATGATGGCTATGGCAAGACGCCCGAAGTCGGCCGGGGAGATAAGCCGGGCGAGCACAACCGCAGCCGCGAGTGTCGTGATTTGGGCGATGGCCTGGGTTACGGCGAACCAACGCACGCCGAGAAACGCTGCCTCGCGTAGCTCGTTATCGGACATGCTCGCCCCGGACGCCGGGGTCGCCGCGCCCGCGTCCTGGGGTCCTCCCCCGGGCTCGTCGGGTGCGGGGACGCGCGGCGTCCACCGTCGCCGTCCATAGCCGGGAACGATGGCCATGAGCTCAGCGCAATGGGGAACGAGCTAGCGGGTCAAGAATTTGGACGTGCGGCAGCAAGTTTCATCCGATTCCGGCACGAGGTGTACAACCAAGGAACTGCGGACCGCCAAAGAAACTTGCGGCCAAACCGCCTGGCGGCCGCCCGCCGAGGGGCTAGGACGCGATGGCCAGCACTTCGGCGCCTGCCGCCGCCGGCACGCGGCCTTGGCGCGGTGCGACCAACCCGTTGACATGCGCGTAGTGGCACGCCTCGGTGCGGTTGCCGACGTCCAGCTTGCGGTAGACGTTCGAGACGTGGAACTTCACGGTCTGCTGGGTGATCCAGAGCTGCCGGGCGATGTCCCCGTTCGACGCTCCTGAGGCAACCAGTTGCAGAATCTCGAGCTCCCGCTCGGTCAGCGACGCATGCTCCGTGGCCACGGGCCCGCGGGCTCGGTTGACCGAGCGGATGCTGGCGGGCGAGTGGACTATGTGTCCGCTGACCACGGCGCGCAGCAGCGTGGACAGGGCCACCGGGTGGATCGCCTTCGACATGGCGCCATTGGCCCCGGCCTCGAACGCCCGCTTCAGCCACTCCCCCTTCATCTGAAGGCTGAGAACGATCACCTGGAGGTCCTCGTCGCGCTCCTTGAGGTTCCGGATCAGCGTGATGGTGGCGTCGGACCCGTCGGCCTCGTCCACCAGGACAACCTCGGCGCCCGCCTGCAGGATGCTAGCGGCGCTGGCCTTGCGTGGGTCGGCGTATCCGAGGAGCTCGAACGTGCCCTGGTCGCGGATTCCAGAACGAATCGCTCCAACGATCAGCGGATTGTCCGCCACAACCACAAGTCTTTTCATGCCGGTTCCGTCCTCCCGCCCTCATCGCCTGGGCGAGCAGCTCGATTCACGTCAGATCTCCGTCACGGTGGCCCAAAAGATGAGCCGCAGCACAGCTCGGTCCCGATCAATGAACGGCGCTCACGGCGTCGATCTTTCGTGGCGAGGATCCGCCGATCCGGCGTTCGGCGCACAGCCGTTGTTCGGATCTGAGGGGCTCGTCGTGTTCGATAAGCTCTGTCGGCTGAGCATGGACCATGGCCAAGGGCTGGGGGGATCGCCCGGATACCGTGGGCAGAGAGGAACGAGAGCGTTGACGGCGACAGTCTGGTCGGGGAGGGAGGCCTCCTGAAGCGACTGGTCATCGTCGCCGAGGACTCGCTCATCGTCGAGGCGATCGCCATCGCTTTGCGGAAGAGCGGCGATTTCGATCTGATCGCGCACGTCGAGGCCGACTCGGCCACACCGGAGAAGATCCTCGAGGGCGCGCCGGAGGTGGTACTGATCGACCAGGCTGATCCGCTTGAACGGACCGTCGCCCTCATCGAGCAGGTCAAGCAGGAGCGCGAGAGCACTGCGATTGTCGTGCTCACCCTGTCTCCGGAGCCGGCAGCGCTAGACGTCATCTTCGCGGCTGGAGCGACTGGAGCTATCTCAAAGGCGGCCAATCCGATCGCGCTCGGGACCCTGCTTCGGGAAACCGTCGATGGCCGCGTACTGAACGTGCACCGACCGGCCGGTCACGTCCAAGGTGCCCCGTCCTCTCACGCCGCCAACTCGCTGCTGTCGACGCGGGAACTCGAGGTGCTGAAGCTGGTAGCAAGCGGCGCCACGAACGCCGAGATCGCCCGGCAGCTGTGGGTCACCGAACAGACGGTGAAGTTCCACCTCTCCAACGTCTATCGCAAGATCGGCGTTGCTAACCGGACCGAGGCCAGCCGCTACGCGCACTTGAATGGTCTGGTGGGCGATAAGCCAACCGCCGGGTTCTGAGGCGAGGTCAGGCGGCCGAGGCCCGCTGACGCAGCATCTGAAGCGGCGTGCGCAGGATAAGACGCAAGTCGAGCCCAAGCGACCATCCCCGGACGTATGCAACGTCCATGTCAAGCGCCTCGCCGTGGCTGCAGTTCTCCCTGGCGGTTACCTGCCAGAGCCCGGTGATTCCCTGGGGCATATCGAACCGCTCCAAGTGATAGGGCTGGAACGTATCTGTCTCGTAGGGGCGGCAAGGCCTCGGGCCGACGAGTGAGATGTCGCCGAGCAGGACGTTTATGAGCAGCGGGAGGTCGTCGAGGCTCCTCCGCTGAAGTCTCCGGCCGAAGCGGGTCGCCGCCTCGGCGCCCGCCTTCGTCGTGCGGAATTTCAGCGCCGTGAACTCCTTGCGGTTCATCCCGAGCCGGGTCTGACGGAGGAGCACGGGGCCCCTGGAATCGAGCCGAACGCGCGCTGCGATGTAGGCAAACACGGGAGCGAGAACCACGAGTCCGAGGGTTGCTGCCGTGAGATCGATCGCCCGCTTGATCGTTCGCGAAGTCCGCGAGGGCCGGCTCGCCGGGAGCCCGATCAGGGGGAGGCCCTCAACCGTGTGCACAGTCACGCGCGGTCCGACTAGCTCGAACAGGCGGGGTACGAGGTCGATCTGGACGGGAAACTCGTGGAGCCTCCGCAGCAGGGCAAGCAGCTCGTCGATTGGCTCGCTCGAGAAGGCGATGATTACCCGCTCGACATCGAGGCACTTCACGATCTCGGGTAGACGCTCGGGCCCACCGAGAATGCTCAGATGCTCCGGAAGGTCGGCCCGCCTGATCCTCGGATCCCGGTCGATAAAGCCGACCACGTTGATGCCGTACTCCGGATGCTTGACAAGCTTGCGACCAATCAGCTGGCCAATCTCGCCCGCGCCGACGATCAGGGTGTTCTGTGCGTAGGCCCGGCTCCGCCGGCAGACACGGCGTGCCACCGTACGGAAGACGGGAAGGATGCAAATCGACAGCGCCCAGAAGGTGATCAGCGCGAACACGCTCGCGTCAGGATGGCCGCCCAGCCTGGATGCCACCAGCAACACCCAGATCCCGATCGTCACCAGATGGAACACGCCGACTACGTCGTCGGCGGTCGAATGAGCCGCCTGCTCCTGGTCGCTGCTGTACAACCCCTGCAGCCTGGCGACTATGGCCCAGCAGGGGAGCGTGCACAAAAACACGAGGATCTGGTGGAAGGAGCCGAACGCGCCGGCCTCGCCCCAGAACAGCGTCGTCAGGACGTAGGCCATGCTCAACCCGATCAGGTCGGCCAGAAGAAGGCTGCGTGGGACCAGCCAGGCGCGACGCTCGAGGCGTCCGCGGCTCAGCAGCTTGCGGGTATTGGGGTCGACGGCGGAGATCACGTCCGAAACGCCGAAGCGTGCATCGCCGGTGGGTGGAGGGACTTCGGGTTCGACCACCGGCCGATGCGAGTTGATGGAGATAACGGAGCCCATGTCGGGCAATCATTAGCGCCCCCAGGGCCTGCACGCTAGGCCAGAACGCAAAGACAGTCCGGAAACCGGTCCTAGGGTGGGGTCATTACCTAGCCGTTCGTCCAGCACGCCGCGCGCGGGTTGAAACTACGGTACCGGAGTCGTCGCAGTGCTCGGCGTCGCAACTCGTCGCAACGGCTCGAGGGCTGCTTCTTGACCGTGAGCGATGACAACCGAAAGGACCGAAGGCCACATGCAACTCGTGGGGGCAGAAGGCCGCATGAAACGAATCATCGTCGTCGCGGAC
The DNA here is from genome assembly GCA_036513815.1 of Solirubrobacteraceae bacterium. Classification (GTDB taxonomy): domain Bacteria; phylum Actinomycetota; class Thermoleophilia; order Solirubrobacterales; family Solirubrobacteraceae; genus Palsa-465. Next base: position 20,957 of record DATBYI010000002.1, on the reverse strand, counting down.
AACTCGCTGATCGTCGAGGCCATCGCTCTGGGTTTGCAAAAGAGCGGCGAGTTCCAGCTACTCGGCCGCGTCAACGCCCGCACCGGGGAAGTCCGCACGGTCCTTGACGCGGCACCAGACGTCGTGCTGGTGGACGAGATGGAGCGTTCGGACGACGCGGTCGAGCTGATCAGCCAGCTGACGGGCGAGCATCCCGATGTCGCCGTGATCGTGCTGACGAGCTCGATGGAGCCGGGGTGGCTCGACGCCATCTTCGCCGCGGGGGCAACCGGCGCGATCTCCAAGTCCACCCACCCGGAGTCGCTCGCGACGCTGGTCCGCGAGACGATCGACGGGCACGTCGTTCACATCGACCGCAGCCTCGGGTCCCCGACATGCACGACCCTAAGAACGGTGTCCGCCGCTCCGCTGACCTCGCGAGAGCTCGAGATCCTGCGCCTGGTGGCGGATGGATCGACGAACGGCGGGATCGCGCAGAAGCTGTGGATCACCGAGCAGACGGTTAAGTTCCACCTGTCCAACATCTACCGGAAGCTCGACGTCGCTAACCGCACCGAAGCCAGCCGGTACGCCCACATCAACGGTCTCGTCGGCTCGGCGAAGCCGAGCCCCCTGTAGCCACGCGCAAGCGTTTGCGCTCCGAGCCGGATGCCAAAGACCCGGAAGCTCGGTGCCGTTGGGATCGTTCCATCTCAGTAGGACGCGACCACCTACCCCATCGGGTAGGGGGCAGCGTCAAACCCTCACCCGATGGCCATTTCCCGGCCGTCTGGGCCGACCATATATTCCGCCCCATGCTCAACTCGGATCAACGAACGACCCCTGGCGCCCTCTGGGAGCGTCCATCGACCGCAGATCTCGCGGTCATCATCGTCTCGACCAACGAGGCCCACTGGCTGCGCCGCTGTTTGCCGACCGTGTTCGACCACGCCGGTGACGCCAAGCTCGACGTCGTCGTCGTCGACAACACCTCGACCGATGACACGCGCGAGCTGGTCGAGTCGGAGTTTCCGGGCGCACGTATCGTGACGTCCGAGAATCACGGATTCGGACATGCGAACAACTGCGGGGCAATGACCTGCGACGCCCCGTACATCCTGTTTCTAAACCCCGACACTGAAATCCTCGAGGGCACCTTCGGCGAGCTTCTCGCGGCGATGGACCGTCAGCCTGACGTCGGCCTCGCCGGGGTTATCCAGATGGCAGGCGACGGGTCCATGATCCCAACGATCCGTTACTTCCCGAGTGTGATCCGGTCGCTTGCTGAGGCGTTCGGCTCCGAGAAGTGGCCGGTACGCGCAACCTGGTCCCGAGAGCGCGACCTGGACATGACCCGCTACGGGCTCGAGGTCGACTGCGACTGGACGTCGGGGTCCTTCATGCTGGCCCGCCGCGAGGCCTTACTTGCAGCTGGACTGCTCGACGAGCGCTTCTTCCTCCAATGCGAGGAGCCTGACCTGTGCATGAGGATCAAGCGCGCCGGCTGGCGTGTCCGCCATCTTCCGTCGATGACGATCCTCCACCACGGCAAGACAGAGGTTCGTCCGAAAATGGTCGCGCAGGAAGCCTACGCCCGGCGGCAGTACGCACAGAAGCACTTCAGCAAGCCGCACGGTTCGGCGTATATCGCCGCCGTGGGCCTCGGACATGCGGTGCGAGCGCTGTCTCCGCGCCAAAGCGCCCCTAGGCGCGAGGCGGCCCGCCTGGCCCTGCGTACGATCGCCGGCAGGACTGCACCTCCGTTCGGCGCCCCGCCGCAAACGGCGCTGCCCAGCTTGACGACGGCAGCAGATCACGACGCATCGAATGAACCGATGGCCCCGCCTGCCTTGGTGAACGGCCTGCCGCGTTCATGAGTCCCCGCCTCGCCCACCGATGCGGCCCGTCCGCTGGCCCTCTCCGCTCAACCTGGCCAAGAGGTTAGGGACACGGGCGGCAAAGCCGGTCTGATGGCGGTGGAAGATCCGAGGCCCAGAACTACCATCCGAATCATGCCTTATATGCAACATCGCCACTCGGGAATTATCGAAAACCAGCGCTCCGACGCAGAGGAGTAAGAAATGGACTTCAAACTCTTTATCGCCGTCGTAAAGCGGTACAAGCGAGTCGTTATCGGCGGCACGATATTGGCCGTCGTCCTGTCCGTGCTGTCCTACGGCATGCCCGGACTCAAGGGCGGCAAGCCCACGGTGATTCCTCGCGGCTCGGAGGTCTTCCAGGGTCAGGCGGAGCTCCTGATCTCGCAAGCGGGGTTCCCGTACGGCCGGGCAGTCGATCAGTACACGCCCGGGAGCCAGACGAGCCCGTCCGAGCCCATCGGCGATGAGAACTACATGGCCAACCTCTCCTCGGTCTACGCTGCGGTGGCGAACAGCACCTCCATCCAGCAGAAGGTCGCGAAGCAGTCCGGCGTCGCGGTGTGTCCTTCCCTGCAGCCCTGCGGGACCGTGATGGCCGCCGAGGTCGACGACATCAGCGACGGGGTTCCGCTACCGCTGATCACCGTGACTTCTTCGGCGCCAAGTGCCGCCGGCGCGGTCAAGCTCGCCGCCACCACCGTCTCGGTGCTCGAAAGCGATATTACGCAGCAAGAAGCGTCCTCGGGCACGCCTGTCAGTCAGCGCATCCAGCTGCAGGTACTCAAGAACGGATCGCCCGCCACCCTCACTAAGGGTTACAGCAAGAGCGTTCCGATCCTCGTGTTGTTTGCCGTGATCGCGGCGAGCATCGCGCTGGCATTCATGCTCAACAACCACAGCGACGACCCGGTCCGCTCCACGCGTCGACGCCTCGATGACGAGCTCGTCCCAGATGGCGGGCTGGCGTTCACCGGCCCTGGCAACGGGAACGGGAACGGGAACGGCAACGGCCGTGTCGCCGAGCCCGAGCACGGTTGGGTTCCGTCCGGGGGCGGGAAGATGCAAACGATCGGTCATCGCGACCTCGACCCGGGCACCCGGATTGCAGAAGAGAACGGAGCTCCGCAGCGTGGCGCCGCCCACGAATCGCCGCTGACTGGCAGGCGGCCGGTCTGGGTCGACCGCACGCAGCCGCACCTGCTGCGCAGCTCCGGCTTCGAGCCCGAGTCGCACGACTGACGTATGGTCGCTGCGCTCCGCAGGCCGGCGCTGCCGAAGTCGGCAGTCCTCCTGATCGCCGCCGTCGGCCTCCTGGCCGCCGACGTCATCGCCCACGGGCAGGGCAAGACCCCGGCAGCGCTGCTGCTTGCCATCGTCGTGGTGATGGTGGCGGCCCACGTCGCCACGCGCTGGTCCTGGCTGATGTCGGGCCTCGTGATCGTGGACCTCCTGATCCCGAGCGATGGTCGCTACACGCTCGCGGGTATGTCCGCCTTCCAACTCGAGCCCTACCGGGTGTTCGTGGCCATCCTCCTCGTCGGATGGATCGTCTCGCTGCTTTGCGACCCCCGAGTGAAGGTCCGGCGGACTGGGTTTGAGGGCCCCCTCGGTCTGATCCTAGTCTCGATCGTCGGCTCGCTCCTCGTCAATCCGGGTCGCGTCAGCGGCGTCCTCAACTTCGTGATCAAGTCGCTGACGCTCGAGGCTTCCTTCCTGTTGGTCATATACCTCGTGGTCAGCGTTGTACGCACGCGCGCGGTCCTTGACTGGCTCGTGAAGATCCTCGTCACCGCGGGCGCCATCGAAGGCCTAGGCGCGATCGTCGAGCGCAAGCTGGGCTACGACATCTTCAACCATTTGCACCTGCTGCTCCCGATCTTCCACTTCAACGCCCAGGTAGTCACGGCAAGCGTCCGAGATGGGCAAATCCGCGCCCAAGCGTCTTCAGGATCGTCGATCGACCTCACTTCGACGATGGCGCTGGTAGCGCCGTTCGCGCTCTACCTGGCCATCACGCGGCGCCAGCGCAGATGGTATGTCGCTGGCGTGTTGATGCTCGCGGGGGATTTCGCCGGCGGCTCGCGGACGGGCCTGATCGCCATCCTGGTCATGCTGATCGTGTTCGTGTGGCTGCGACCGCGGCAGACGCTCAAGGCCTGGCCCGCTCTGATTCCCCTCTTGATCGTGGTCCACTTCCTCGACCCGGGCGCGCTGCAGGGCTTCTACGCAGGCTTCTTTCCCCAGGGCGGCCTGGTCGCCCAGCAGAGTCAGACCGCCACCGGACCAGGAGGTGTCAAGGAGAATACGAATCGACTGTCGCGATGGGGTCCCGAGCTAGCCGAATTCTCGAATTACAACCCCCTCTTCGGTGAAGGGTTCGGAACACGGATTACCGGAAAGACATCACTCGCCGCATCCACGGCGAAGTACAGCTGGGGCGACTACAGCGTCAACGGCCAGAGCACAGCGAGCGGCTCCGCGGACAATTCCGAGATCCTGGACGACCAGTGGCTGGGGAACCTGCTCGAGACAGGAGTTGTCGGAGTGATTGCATGGGTTTGGTTGTTCGCTCGCGCAATCAGGCGCCTCGGCAAGCGGGCCAAACTCGAGCGCGATACTCCGGAGGGGTGGCTCCCGGTAGCGCTAGCCGCGTCGCTCGCGGGATTCGTCACCTCAATGTGGTTCTACGACGCCTTTTCGTTCACCCAAGGCACGTTCACAATGCACCTCCTGATTGGGCTCGCCGCAATCGTGCTGATACTCCCGGTCGCATCGAAGGCGAGCAGTAACCCGACAATGGTGAGGGCCTAATGCGCATACTGATCCTGGTCCCTGGCGACGTGGGGACACGCATGAGTGGGCCAGCGATTCGCGCCTGGATGCTCGCCTGCGGACTGAGCGAGTCCCACGAGGTGACCGCGGCGATCGACGGAAAGCTGCCCGACTCCGCACCGGAGGGAATCCGCATGTTCCAGGCGACGAGGCAACGCTTCCTTTTCGAGACACTCAGGCACGACGTCGTCTTTGCGGCCTGCCTTCCGCCCTACGCCGTCACCGCGGCTCGCGCCCGCGGCGCGATTACCGTGGCCGACCAGTATGACCCCATGGTGCTGGAGCTTCAAACGTTTGGCGGCGACGATCGCCTGCGGCAGGCGCGCGTGCTGCGTCAGTACCACCAGCGCTACGCCGACCTCGTCCTGTGCGCCGGCCAGGCTCAGCGGAGGATGTTGCTCGAGGAACTCGAGTCGATCGGCCGGGTCGGCGCGTCCGCGCCGGCGGTGGGAGTGGTCCCGTACGGCCTCCCGGAAGCGCCCGAGCCAAGCGGCGAGACGCCCATCCGGAACTACTTCCCGCAGATCAAACCGTCCGACAAGATCGTCTTGTGGTGGGGCAAGATCTGGAGTTGGTTTGACCCGGAGACGGCTATCAAAGCGTTCGTCCCGCTGGCGCAGTCGCGTCCCGACGTCAAGCTGGTCATCACCGCCGGACGCGCGCCCGACCCAAACACCGATGCGACGAGCCTGGATTGGAAAGCCCGCGAGCTGGCCGGCGAATACGGGCTGCTTGGCAACAGCGTGTTCTTCGTCGACGATTGGATTCCGTACGCGGACCGCCACCAGTGGCTCCAAGAAGCGGATCTCGGTCTCACGCTCCACGCAAACACATCCGAAGCAGAATTTGCCGCACGCGCCCGGTACATGGACTATCTCTGGGCCGGCCTGCCCTGCGTGCTGGCCCGCGGGGACGAGGTCGCAGCCGAGTTCGCGGAGGCGGGCGCAGCGGTGTTGGTCGAGCCGGGCGACGCCGAGGCGGTGACCCGGGTCGCGATCGACCTGCTCGAGGACGATGCCGCCCTTGGGCGGGCCAGGGATGCCGCCGCCGTGCTCGCCGAGCGCTACCGCTGGACGTCGCTCGCCCGCGATCTGAACCGAATGATCGAGCAAGTCGCGGACTCGCCACGAGCGCAAACGCCTAGCGTTTTGCACGCAGTCGCAGGGGCTGGCGAGTACTACGGCCTGCGCCTCTTGGCGCGTCGCTGATCTCAACCCCGCTTCACCGCGGCCACCGCTCCGCCGACTAGCCGCTCACGGAAGAACCCAAAGCGCCTGCACGTTGCTCTGGCAAATGGACTCGATTACACCCAACCACCCAAATAACGGTCGCTCGCACGAGTCGTCAAACGGCTTCAACGGGCATCACAGCTCCAACGGCCACAGCTCCAACGGCCACAGCTCCAACGGCCACAGCACCAACGGCCACAGCACCAACGGTCACCAGAATGGTGTCCACGAGATCCTCGATCGTCAAAACGGGTTGGCTCCGGTCGCTCCCAACCCCGGCCAGCGAATCCTGGTCGCGGGCGGCGCCGGTTACATCGGCTCCATCCTCGTCCCCCGCCTTGTCGAGCGGGGCTACCGCGTGCGGGTTCTCGACCGACTCTATTTCGGTGACGATGGCCTCGCCTCGGTCAGCGACGATATTGAACTCGTTGTCGCGGACGTCCGTGACATTCCCGACTCGGCATTCGACGGCGTCGACGGTGTCATCAACCTGTCCGGCTTGAGCAACGACCCTACGGCCGAGTTCAATCCGCAAGCCAACTGGCAGATGAACGCGATCGCGACCGAGAATCTCGGCCGTCAGTGCGTGTCACGGGGGATCGAGCGCTACATCTTCGCTTCCTCTTGCTCCCTCTACGACGGCCTTCCTCCGGGAATGCACGCCGAGGACGCACCGGTTGAGCCGCGTGCCGCGTACGCGACGTCGAAGCGGTACGGAGAAGAGCGCCTGCTCGAACTCGTCGACGACGGGCTTTGCCCGGTCATCCTGCGCAACGGAACCGTCTACGGGTGGTCCCCACGGATGCGCTTCGATCTCGTCGTCAACACGTTCGTCAAGGATGCCCTGCTGGGGGGCGCGTTGAAGCTCCACGGCGGCGGGTGGATGTGGCGCCCGCTGGTCGACATCCGCGACTGCGCCGAGGCGATGATCGCGTGCTACGAGGCACCATCGCACAAGGTGCGTGGCGAGATCTTCAATGTCGTTCACTCCAACTATCAGATCCGCGAACTCGCGATGATCGTGGCTGGTTCGGTCCAACTGGCTGGACGTGCGGCCACGCTCGAGGAGGTTCCGGGACTGAAGTTGAACCGCAACTACGAGTGCGCGAACGCAAAACTGTCGACGACGCTTGGGTTCATCCCTCGCCGGTCGGTGCTCGAGGCAGTGACTGACATGCTCTCGCGCCTCGATCCCGACGACCGCGTGGCTCTCACTGACCCCCGCGCGTACAACATCCGCTGGCTCGAGCTTCTCCACGCCGTGAAGCCGACGGTTGAGTCGTTCGCATCTGTGCTATGAGAGCACTGGTCACGGGCGGCGGAGGCCAGCTCGCTTCGGATCTGGCGACGTTGCTCGGCGATGACGCCGACGTCTTCGGGCGAGAAGAGCTAGACATTACGGACTGCGACGGCCTCGATCGGGTCTTCGCGAAGGTAAAGCCCGACGTTGTCTTCAATTGCGCGGCGTTCCACAACGTGGATGTCTGCGAGACCGAGCCCGAACGCTCCTGGCAGGTAAACGTTGAAGCGATCCGTCAGCTCGCGGTTCGCAGCCCGGTGTTGGTCCACGTGTCAACCAACTACGTGTTCGACGGCACCGGGACGGAGCCATACGCGGAGGAGGACCTTCCTTCTCCGCGCTCGGTATACGCGCTCACGAAGCTGGCCGGCGAGTATGCCGCTCTTGGTTATTGCGAGCGCGCGCTGGTTGTCCGCACTGGGGGTCTATACGGACTTCACGGGAGCGTGAGCAAGGGCGGGAACTTCGTCCAGCGAATGATTGCCCGTGCCCGCCAGCAGGGCTCGTTGCGAATGGTCGCCGACCAGCGGTTGCAACCAACGTTCACTGCGGATCTGGCCGAGGCAATCGTCGCCGGCGCCGATGCCGGCGCCACCGGCATCGTCCACCTGACGGCATCGGGCGAGTGCTCCTGGCATGAGTTCACCGTGGCGATCATGGCCCGCGCCGGGCTCGACGCGCCTGTCGAGCCCGTCCCCACGGTGAGACCCCCCGGCGGGGTGTTCCGTCCGCTGAACGGCGTCCTGTCTCGGCCTCGGGCCGATTCACTTGGACTTCCTGTGCTCAGGCATTGGGAGGACGGGCTGACGGACTACATGGAGCGGGCCGGGCTAGCCGCAGCCGCTTCGCTAACTGACTAAAGGGGACTCAGATGGAGACATTGCCGACGAAGCTGGACGGACCGATTCTGATTGCGCCGCGGGTGCTGGGCGACGAACGCGGTTTCTTCTGCGAGACATACCGTCAAAGCGTATTCGAGGAGCTCGGAATCTCAGAGCCGATGGTCCAGGACAACCACTCGCGCTCGGGTAAGGGGATTGTCCGAGGCATGCACTTTCAGATCGGCGCCGGCGCGTCGAAGCTCGTGCGCTGCGCCCGTGGCGCGATTTACGACGTAGTCGTGGACTTGCGTCGTGGGTCGCCGACCTTCGGGCAGTGGGAGGGCTTCGAGTTGACCGAGGACAACATGCGGGTGGCCTACTGCCCCGTCGGATTCGCTCACGGTTTTTGCGTAGTGAGCGACGTCGCCGACGTCATGTACAAGCAGAGCAATTACTACGCGGACGCGACGGAGCGTGGCATCGCGTACAACGACCCAGAGGTCGGCATCCGCTGGCCGCTTCCGGTCGAGGAACTGATCCCATCAACGCGGGACTCCACCGCTCCGCGTCTGAGCGAGATCGCCAACGAGCTCCCGTTCACGTACGAAGCGCTTCGTACCGCGGCGTGAGCTGAGCGCGTTCGCGTAGGTATAGGTAGGACTCGCGTGTGAGGGGCCCGGCTCGTCCGGCCCCTCGTCGTTAAGCCCTATCGCCCGGCTACTCGGCGAAGGCGATTCGATCAGCGGCGTGGATCTGATCCCAGTCTTGATCGCCTTTGGAGAAGAACAGGTCGTTCTTCAGCTGCGAGACGCGCTCGCGGAGAGCGGAGTCTCGGCAGATACAGGTGGGGTTGTGAGCCCAGGTTTTGAAGAAGCCGTGTTTCCGGAGCACCCCTTCGAATTCTGCGACCGAGGTGCCGCAGTCGACGGCGGACACCGTGTCTCCGAAGAAGGCGAGGCTGTGCCGCACGAGCTCGTCGAGAGTTTGCGTGTCCTGACGAGATGCGTAGAGGTCGGCGATGATTCCCTGCTGTAACTCGACCGGCTCGGCACGGCGGAGTACGACGTAGCCCACCGTGCGTCCATCACGCTGTGCTACGAAGCGCCTATACACGGGCTCCGGGCAATCGACGAAGCGCCAGTTCAGGAACTGGGAGTCACGCGCGAAGATCACGGGGTAATCGCCTCGCGTTCTTTCCCATAGCTCGTCGACTTCGGGCCCGAAGCAATCGACTTCGACGATCTTGGTCGCGCTCGGCGCGTGGCGCGAGCGGACTACGAAGTCGCGCAGCCGCAATAACGGGTTCACGAGACCGGGGAGCAGACGGTGAAACCGAAATACGTCGCACGAGACCTGCGCTGCCTGCTGAGCCCAACGATGGCCGGCCGTGTGGATCATCAAATAGCGCCGCACGGTCACCGGATCCCATCGCACCCACCGCGTCAGCTGATGCACCTCCTCAAGCGTGACGCAACCTTCCCGCTCGGCCATGCGGCGGCTCGCCTCCGCCATCGTGAGGGCCATAAGGATGTCGACATCCTTGACGACGGCCTCGTGCAAACGATGTCCCAACCCTGCGCCGCGGTGGCTCTGCAGCAGCATGATGTCGACCGCCCATCCGGCCTCGAACGTCTCGTCCTCCACCTGGAGGAGACCTTTCTGAACGGCGATTTGACCGACGATGCGGTCGCCGTCGACGGCGACCCAGACCGGCACCTCGTCGTGCTCCGGGTGTGTGAAGGGGTTATCGATGAACTGCCAAGTCCAGCGCGGGGTCGCCTTGTATTGCGCTCGCGGCCCATATGCCTCGTCGATGAATCTTGCGATCGCCGGCCGGTCGGACAACGTCGCCCTTCGCACGGTGACGGCTATCGGGATCTCCTCCAGCGGACCAGCCTGCGCTTCACCGCCGAGGCGTGGATCATCCATCCGTACCCCCCCCGCGCTTTCAGATAGAACAAGAGCGGGCCATCGCGCGGGTCCACTGGCACCCGGCCGCGAACAAAGTCCCGCCCCGAAGGATCGGCGAGCCAGGGGTCTATTCCGAATACGCGCTCATAGCCGGCTTGCTGGCAGCTGCCTACGACGCGCTCGTCATATTCCCCGTACGGGAACGCCAGGAGGGAGACCCGGTTGCCGATCAAGTCCGAAAGCTTGTCACGTGATTTGGTGATCTCCTCGCTGAGGCGCGCCACGTCGATCCTCGTGAGGTGCGCGTGGCTGAGACTATGGGATCCCAGTTCGATTAGGTCTGGAAGCGAGCGCAATTCATCGGAGGTCATGACCTGGTCCTCGACCTCTTCTTCGGTATCCCAGCCCGGCTTCTTTCCGAGGTAGTCGACCGGTACAAAAATCGTTGCCGGGAACCCTCGACTGAGGAGCTCTGGAACCGCGTTCCTACGCACGCTCTGAAAGGCGTCATCAAACGTAATCGCCACGTACGAGCCCGCATCAGGGAAGTCCCCGGCGTGCGCCGCGCGAACGACCGTTGCTACGCGCGTAAGTGCCTGCATTTGACGCGCGAAGCAGGGTCGCAACTCTTCCGGGACCTCGTGATAGTAGAGGACGACGAACCGCGGCTTCGGACTGCGACCAGCGAGCCTCATGAGGCCACGAGAGAGCGATGCCCCCGAGTACCAGAGCACGCTTACTCCGACCTTCGTGGCGTGGGAGATCGTTGCCCCGGTGCCACGTTTGGCTGCAGCGGTTCCCGGCTCGCAGCGCGACCCGACTCGATCGTCGCGTTGGAACTGCGTATGGCTCGACTCTGTACGGCATCTCGGATCGGCTCCCAAAGCATCCGTTCGCTCGCCGATTACGAGATTTTCCCATGCGTTCACGTGCGGCCCCCAACCTCAGCTCGTCGCTGATGTCTTATCAACGACTTTTCCGGTTAAAAGCTTTCACAACTTCGCATCGGGGCCGGTCTCGCGCCACCCGTGCCGTCGGCCGTCGCGTCGGAAGACTGTCCACGGTCCGAGCGTTCTTCATGAGCGGACGTATCCAAGAACACGGAGAAGCCATGCTGAACGGTCTGATGATGGACGACTTTCAACTGACGCTGACGGTTCTCGTCGAGCGCGCGGAGCGACTGAACTCGGCTAGCCCGGTCGTGTCTCGTCGCCCGGACGGCTCCGTCCGTCGTACGACCATGGGTGATTGTGCGCGACGTGCCCGCCGGCTCGCGAGCGGGCTCGCCCACCTCGGCATCCGCGACGGCGATCGCGTGGCGACGCTGCTCTGGAATCAGACCGAGCATCTGGAGCTCTACTTCGCGGTTCCGCTCATGGGCGCAGTGATCCATACTCTCAACCCGCGTCTGAGCCCAGAGGATCTGAGCTATATCGCCGCCGACGCCGAGGATCGGATCATCGTCGTGGACGAGTCTCTCGTCCAGGTGCTCGACTCAATCGACTACGACTTCGAGCAGGTGATCGTTGTCTCCGACTCCGGCGCTTTGCCGGCTGGAGCCATCGAGTATGAGTCGCTCGCCGCGGACTCAGAACCGATGCGTTGGCCGGCTGTCAACGAGCGGCAGGCCGCCGCCATGTGCTACACGTCGGGGACGACGGGGCGTCCGAAGGGGGTGATCTACTCACATCGAGCGCTGGTTCTTCACTCGCTCGTCTTCGCCTTGCCGGACGCTCTCGGAATCAGCTCGCGCGACGTGATCCTGCCGGCGGTTCCGATGTTCCACGTCAACGGCTGGAATTTGCCGTTCACGGCCGCGCTAACGGGTGCGAAGCTGGTTCTGCCCGGCCCTCGCCTGGACCCCATCAGTTTGCTGGATCTGCTGGAGGGCGAGCGCGTGACATTCACGGCCGGAGTGCCGACGATTTGGATGGCGGTCCTTCAGGCGGTCGATGCGGAGCCTGAGCGGTGGAACCTTACGTCGCTGGCACAGGTGAACCTCGGCGGGGCAGCGGTACCGGTAAGTCTGATCGAGGGCTTCGAGCGTCACGGCTTGAACATCATTCAGGGTTGGGGCATGACGGAGACCTCACCGCTTGGAACGATCTCGAAGTTGCCCGCAGACCTGGAGAGCCTCCCACCACGCGATCAATACGAATACCGCTCTCGCCAGGGAGCCCCGATCCCCCTAATCGAGATCCGCGGTCGGGGCGACGACGGTGCCCTGATCCCCTGGGACGACCAGGCGATGGGAGAGCTCGAGATCCGCGGCCCGTGGGTCGCCGCCGCTTACCACGGAGGGACCGGCGCCGACAAATTCACCGAGGACGGCTGGTTCCGGACCGGCGACGTGGTCCGCATCGATGAGCGCGGCTCCATGCGCATCTGCGATCGGGCGAAGGATCTCGTCAAGTCCGGCGGAGAATGGATCTCCTCGGTCGACCTCGAGAACGAACTGATGGCCCATCGCGCCGTCGCAGAGGCGGCGGTGATCGCGATTCCGGACGAGAAGTGGGGCGAAAGGCCGCTCGCCGCGGTCGTTCTCCGAGACGGTATGCAGGCGAGCCCCGAAGAGCTTCGGGAGCACCTTGGCAGCGAGTTCGCGAAATGGCAGCTGCCCGACCGAATCGAGTTCATCGAGGCGATCCCAAGGACCGCCACCGGCAAGTTCAAGAAGACCGCCTTGCGCGAGCGCTTCGCCGAGGCGGCGTGATCGCCGACACGGGCTGGACGGCCTATCCGTTGACCGAAACCGACGCCAAGTCGTTCCTGGGCGAACGCAGGAGATCCTTTTGATCAAGCATCTGAGACCGACGCAGGCACCGGCCAGCAAACCCGACCTGTACTCACGTCTTTCGCTTCCTGGTGCTGCCGTAACGCAGCATCGGCGGTGGGCCAGCGTTGACGCTCTCCGCGCGATCGCCGCGCTGATGGTGCTCGCCTCCCATGCCGAATTCCTCGGACCGACCCAGAGCACGACGCTCTCAAGACAGGTCTCGAGCCTCGGCGTCGGTGTTTGGATCTTCTTCGCGGCCAGCGGCTACCTGATCGCAGGACCCTTCCTGCGGGCGCTTCTCGAGGGCCGGCCGCTACCGCCCGTTCGACGGTACGCGCTCAGACGCGCAGTCCGAATCCTTCCGGCGTACTGGGTCGCGCTGGCGGCAATCCTGCTGCTCGCCAACGGCTCGGCCATCGCTCACTGGTGGCAGCTTCCGGTCCATGCACTGCTGTTGCAGGGCCTCGTTCCGGGTGAGCTGAAGAACCTCTATCTCGTCGCCTGGTCGCTCGGCGTCGAAGCGATCTTCTACGTCCTCGTGCCGCTGGGAGCCGGGGCCGTCCGCCGCCGTTTTGGCGCCGCACCCATTTCCGTTGAGCGGATGATCGCCGGTGTGCTGGTCCTCTGGATCGCCGCGGTCGCGTTCAGCCTGGCCCTCGCTGTTGCGTTTCCCATGCACGGGAGCAGGCCGCTGCCCGGCGCGGTGCAGGTACTAAACCTCGTGGGCAGCCTGGCGAACTTCTGTCCGGGGATGCTGATCTTCCTGGCGCTCACCGTCGATCGAAAAACTGACTCTCGCTTGGGAAGGCGCTACACAGCGATCGCGGCGCGGCCGCTCCCGACGCTGGTCATCGCCGGCGGGCTGTTCATTGTCGCCACGAGCGCCCTCCCGTTCCACACCAACGCGGTGGCTGCCGCGGCCCAAGGCCCGCTCTTCGGGGTCGCATCGGGTCTCGTCCTGATCGCGTTCCTACACGGCGAGTGGACACGCCCTCTGGCGAAGGTGTTCGCTCCAATCGGTCTCGCCTCGTACGGCGTGTACCTCTGGCATTTCGCGATTTACACCGCGCTGTTGAAGCACGGGGTCGCGATCGGACCGGGCTCCGGAAACGTCGCGGTCATAGTCCGAATCGCCTTCATCGCCGCCATTACGGTGCCGGTCGCGATGCTGAGCTGGCTATTGGTCGAGCGGCCCCTTCTACGTCGCACGACGGGCTGGGAGCGACGCGGCAACGCGAGCGCAGTGGTCAAGCGCCATCGCCGCGAGCCGGCAGATCCCCGTGTGCTGCGGGAAGTTAGTCCCGCATCGGTGGCTACGTCAGGACCCGTGATACTCCGGCGCCAGAGCTCATCCGTCTCGGTTGGAGAGCCGCAAGATCTGGAACCCGTCCAGATCCGCCTCTGGTAACCCGCGCCGGACGGAAGGGCCTCACTCTCTCTGACCTGGTCCCGCGTCCCCGCGGCGCGGTCCGGTTGTGGCCGGCTCGCTCCGGTTGGGGCCGGCGCGGGTCCGGTTGTGGCCGGCTCGCTCTGGTTGTGGCCGGCGATCAGGTGGTGCCGCGTCTGGGCAGCGAAACGACGGCGGCCATTCCGGTCGCGAGAAGCATCCAACCGGCCAGTTCTGAGCCGTGCTTCAACATGCCGGCTGCTTGGTAGGCCCAGCTGTGCGTCACCGCGTACGCCGTTGTTCCGGCGGAATCGGCTTGCGGGCCGACCGCGTGCAGCGCGAAGGAGCACGCCAGCAGGCCCAGTGATCCCCACACGATGAACCGCACTCCGCCTGGATCGCGGAACGTCAACACGAAGAGCACCGCGAAAACGACGGTGAGGGGAGCGACCAGCACAGGCACGTCATAGCGCTCGAATGCAACCTCCAAGCCCATGAGCGCACGTGGAACCGTCAGAACCCCGACGACCGCGGCGAGGATGAACCAAGCCAGGCGCCGGCCCCTAGTAGCACGCAACCCGATCGCCACTGCAGCCCCCGCTTCGGCCACGAGGCTCAGCGCTCCGAACACACTCCGATGATGATCGGAGTCCAGCACTCTGAGCCCCATGTCGAAGAAGTGGAAGTCGATCCACTGAGCGGCCGACTGAGCGACCACGACGGCGACCGTGAGAATGAGTCCGGCCGCAATGACCCGCGCCGAGCGGGGCATCGGCGTGACGGCTTCAGCGAACAGCTTGAAGGCCGTGCCCGGTCGCGCCCGGACCCGCTTCGCGGTTCCGCCCGAGGCGCTCGTGGCTATTCACCCAGGTACCCGCGAGGACCGCGGAGGTGAGTGAGATCTCGCCGGCGAGCGTCGTGCCGGCGCAGATTTCGGCGAACTTCTTCGCCTTGTCCTTGCCGTAGCAGCCGAGGAGCTCTAGGCACTCACGCTGGGTTGGCAGGGCCGTGCCGCCCCCGTAGGTGCCCACGATGAGGCTGGTCAGCGTGACGGACCAGTAGTAGTCGCCGTTCTCGAGCAGCTGCGAATACGTGATCGCAGCGTGTGATTCCGCGATGTTCGCGACGTCCTGGCCGGTGGCGATGAAGATTGCCGTGATGCCGTTGGCGGCATGCGCGGTGTTGGAGGCCGATCCGGCGAGAAATCCGCCGACCATGTGGACCTGCCGGTAGTCGTACACGCTCTGGGTGTCGACGCCCATCATGCGCTCGAGGACGTCGTTCTTGATCACGGCCTCGGCGACGACGCGCTTGCCGCGTGTGAGGAGCATGTTCACGTGCGAGTGTTTCTTATCGGTGTCCATCGCGCCGGTCAGCCGATAGTCAGCGCCCCCTGGATAGTTGGCCCTCATCCACTCGCACGCTGCCTGCGTCGCCTTCGCTGTCATGTTCTGACCGGCGGCGTCGCCCGTCGTGAAGTTGACGCGCAGATAGAGCAGCGGACCCACCTGGTACTGGCCGATGTAGGTGAGCTTGCCCGAGCGCGTGGTCGCCTCGGCGGCGGCTCGAATCTCGTCCTCGTGCTCCTCGACCCAGTCGCCGAACTCGCGTGCCTGGAAGGCGTCATCGAAGATGAACACCGGGGCACGCTGCATGTTGTCCTCGACAACTGTCGTCTTGACGCCGCCGCACTCGCTTAGTACGCGCATTCCCCGGTTGTAGCTAGCGACGAGCGTGCCCTCGGTGGTGGCCAGCGGCACATAGAAGTCTCCGCGCGCGTGCTCGCCGTTGATCCGCAGGGGGCCTGCCACGCCGATCGGCACCTGTGCCACGCCAGTGAAGTTCTCGACGTTCCCGGGCAGCACCCCAGGGTCGAACGAGAAGCGCCCCACGTGCTCGAGGCTTGCCCCGGTCTGCTCGCGCAGGAACTCCCGGCGGTGCCCCGCCATCTCGGGCGTGTAGTCCGCGCCTTTATCGCGCGGGACGCCCGGCGCGGCCTTGGGATAGTCGTGCGTGTCGGGCGGAATGCGCGCCGCCGTGGGGCTAGTGAACATGTCCTATCAACGGTCTGTGCGTCCCCGTCCTTTCGGCCAACGGACCGCGAAAGAGTCCGGAGGGACCTCACGTTCATTCAGCGAGCACAGATGAGTTCTGCGTGCAGAATCCCAACAGCCGGGCCCTCTTCGAGCGGGCCGAGGAGGTGTCGCGTTGAGTACTGAGACATCGTTTTGGCATCCGTACGCGGATATGGGCTCTGTCCGCCATTCCGAGCACGTGATGGTGCGCGCCGACGACGTGTGGGTGTGGGACGCGGACGGCAACCAGTACTTGGACGCGACGGCGGGCCTCTGGTATGCGAATGTCGGTCACGGCAGACCCGAGATTCGCGCCGCCGTGGCCGCCCAGATGGGGCAGCTCGAGGCATGCTCGGCCTTCTTCGACCTGGCCAACCCGCCGGTGCTGGAGCTCGCTGAGGCGCTTGCGGAGCGGGCCCCGATGCCGGCGAAGGTCTTCTTCAGCTCCGGCGGAAGCGACGGCATCGACACCGCGGCCAAGCTTGCCCGCCGATACTGGTACGAGGTCGGCGAACTGGACCGGACCGTGCTGATCAGCCGCACCGCCGCGTATCACGGCACCCATGGCTTCGGAACCGCCCTCGGCGGTATCCCCAGCAACCAAGTGGGCTTCGGGCCGCTGAACGAGACGATCCAGGTGCGCCATGACTCGCTCGAGGAGATGGAGCAGGCATTCGCCCAGATCGGCCCAGAACGAGTCGCGGCGGTGTTCATGGAGCCGGTGATCGGCGCCGGCGGTGTGTACCCACCTGCGCCCGGATACATCGAGGGGGTCGCCGACCTCTGCCGGCGAACCGGCGCCCTCCTCGTCATCGACGCGGTGATCTGCGCTTTCGGTCGGCTTGGCACTTGGTTTGGCATCGAGCGCTGGGGCGTGGAGCCGGACATGATCGTGTTCGCCAAGGGCGTGACCAGCGGCTATCTCCCGCTCGGCGGGGTCATGATCTCCGAGCGCGTTGCCGAGCCCTTCTGGCGTGAGCCCGGTGGGCCGATCTTCCGGCACGGTTCGACGTACGCGGGCCACCCTACTTGCTGCGCCGCCGCGCTCGCGAACATCGCGATTCTCGAGAGCGAAGGCCTGCTGGAGCGCGGTCGCGAGCAGGAGCAGGCGCTAATCGACGCGCTCGCTCCGCTCGTGGCGCACGAATTCGTCTCCGAAGTCAGGGGCGGCGTGGGAACAATGGCCGCCGTCCAGCTGACCGCAGAGGCCTGCGAACGGCAACCCCGCGTCGCTGCCGTCCTGGCGCTGGGTGCTCGCGCAGCGGGAATCTTCGTGCGCCCCGGAGGGACCGCGATCGCGGTCTCGCCGCCGTTGACCGCCGGCCCCGAGCATTTCGCGATGATCGCGGAAGGGATCGAGTACGGCCTCAGCACGCTGTATGAGGACGTACTCCTCGCAGCGTAAACGCAACCAGTCGCTCTCGTAGCCGCATCGCGGCGCTCGGACTAGCCGCGGAGGATCGCCTCGATCAGATGGGGGCCCGGCTCGATGATTGCCTCGTCGAGGGCATCGGTCAGCTGCTCGCCGGTCTCGACGCGCCGCGAAGGGACCCCGAGCCCGCTACCGAGCGCTACGAAATCGAGATCTGGATGCCCCAGATCGATCAGTTCCTTGGCTTTCTCGCCGGCACTTTGGCCGTCGAGGCGCCCAAGCTCGGCGCCCAGGATCCGGTAGGAACGGTTGTTGAAGATCACGACGGTGACATCGAGCTGTTCCCGCGACATCGTCCAGAGCGACTGAATCGTGTACATGGCCGAGCCGTCGGCCTCGAGCGCGATGACCGGGCGATCCGGGCACGCAACTGCTGCTCCCACAGCGACCGGCAGCCCCTGGCCGATGGCGCCGCCGGTCAGGGTGAGCCAGTCATGCCTCGGCGCCCCGGCCGTGACCGCCGGCAAAGCGGCGGCCGAAGTGATCGCTTCGTCGGAAAGGATCGCGCCTTCGGGCAGGATCGCGCCGACCGCCTGACAGGTCTTCTCGGCGGTCAGCGGGCCCTCCGGCCTGGGCGCTGCGGCACGCGTTTGCAGCGCTGGTTCGGCGTTCTCAGCATCCAGCGCCTGAACCAACGCCTCGAGGCTTCTGGTCGGGTCTGAGGTAGCCGGCGAGAGCTCGTGCACCAGGCAACTCGAGGGCACCAGAGAGCTCTCCGCGCCGGGGTACGCGAACCAGGCGACCGGCAGTTGCGCGTCCACCAGGATCAGGTGGTCCAATCCCTCGAGCTGCTTCGCGGCGAGCTCCGGCCAGTAGGCGAGCCGCTCCACGGCCGGGAGGCCGACGCCGCGTTCCAAGCGAGGAGCGCCCCTCTCGGCGAACAGCCTTGCCCCTGTGACCTCGGCGGCGCGGGCGGCAGCGATGATTCCCCGCTCACGCAGGGCTTTCCCGCCGAGAAGAACGCCGCTGCGGCCGCTGCCCCGCATCGCGGCCGCGACCACCTCGACGACCTCATCAGACGCCGCGGGTGCAGGTGGGAGCTGCGGTGGCGGTGCGGGCTCGGCACCGTCCTGCCAGGACACGTCAGCGGGCACGATCAACGTCGCTACCTGCCCGGGGGGGCCGGTAGCGGCGACGATCGCGTCGACTGTGTCGCGAGCCAGCTCCTGCGAGCTACGCGATGTCCGCACCCAAGTCGAGAAGTTACGGGCGATCGTCTCGATGTCGGAGTGGAGCGGGGGGTCGTACTGAACGTGGTACGTGGCGTGATCGCCCACGATGTTCACCAGGGGGACCCGTGCCCGACGCGCGTTGTGCAGGTTCGCGACCCCGTTCCCGAGCCCTGGGCCAAGGTGCAAGAGGGTCGCCGCGGGCGCATCCGCCATCCGCGCGTAGCCGTCTGCGGCCCCGGTCGCGACGCCTTCGAACAGGGTCAGGATCGCGCGCATCTCGGGCACCGAATCGAGCGCGACGACGAAATGGATCTCCGAGGTACCCGGGTTCGTGAAACACGTGTCGACGCCGGCGCCGACGAGGGTGCGGATCAGTGCGTGGGCGCCGTTTGGCATCAGTGCGCGGCAAGCATTTCACATCCTCGCCGCCGGCAATTTGGCGGTTGCTCGCGTGCAACCTGGATATGCCTTGAGCGTCGAAGGCGCTGGATCTACTGGCTCCAAAAGATCTGCGGTCCGCCCCCCGTTCAGTGGACAGGAAATAGGAACGACGGGGGTCAGCCTGCCTTGTTACGCATCGCAATTGTCGGATTGGGGCCTTGGGGCGTTTGCGCTCTCGAGCGGGTCGTTACGACCGCGCATCAGGAGCTGCAGCCTGGCGTTGACGTCGCGGTCCACGTGATCGAGCCGGGAACGCCGGGTTCAGGCGTGTACGACGTAAACCAGCCCGACTACCTCCTCCTGAACAACCCCTGCGGCGAGCTTTCGCTCTATCCGTTCGAGACCGAGGACTACCAGCCGTGCTACGGCATCGGTCTGCACGAATGGGCGGTCACGCAGGGCTACCGGTGGGTCGGGGACCGCTGCGTCAAGAGCCCGACGGGTCAGCCGATCGAGCCTCATCACTTCCTCCCCCGCCGCCTCATGGGCGAATACCTGCAGTGGTTCTACCGCGCGCTGATCGCCGGAGCGCCGCCGAACGTGCACATCGTTCACCACCCCACCCCGGCGATCGATTTGGTGGCGCGGCGCGATGGCTGCGAAGAGGTCCGCCTGGCCAATGGAGGGGCGGTCGTCGTCGATCACGTGATCGTCACCTCGGGCCACACGGCGAATAGCGCTGACGAGGCCGGACGGGCGCTCGATCCGTATCCAGTCGGCTCCTACGTGGACGCGATTCCGGTCGATTCGACGGTTGCCGTGTCCGGGATGGGATTGGTCGCGGTCGACGTCGTGACGGCCCTGACCGTCGGCCGGGGCGGTCGCTTCGTCGAGGACGGCAGCGCGCTGCGCTACCTGCCGAGCGGCCGCGAGCCGCGCCTGCAGCTGTTCTGCCGCAGCGGTCTTCCCTTCACGGCGAAGTCGGTGACCGGGAAGGACCGCACCGACGTCTATCAGCCCCTGATCTGCACCGACGCGGCGCTTGCCGCGCTCAGCGGTCGGGCGAGAGGCCGCAAGCGGCAGGTCGACGTCCGGCGCGAGCTGCTGCCTCTGCTCTTCGCCGAGATGTACTCGCGCTATTACTCCCAATCCGCGTTCCAGGCAGAGGGCACGCGCGCGGCCGGCGCTGCGGTGCGCGATCGGCTCGGCTTGGCGTGGGCCGAAGGTCGCTTCGACGCGGAGCTGGAGAATCTCGCTGCGCGTTTCGGCCACTTCGATGCCGAGGAGCTGTTCTTCGGACGGCAGCCCAAGTACCGCTCGAGCGACGACTATGAGCAGTTCGTCTATCAGTCGCTTGCCGACGATCTGCGCGAGGCGGAGGTGCCAGACGGGGCGAGTCCCACCAAGTCTGCCGGTCAGGTCATCCGGATCTATCGGGACAGGATGCGTTCGGTCGTCGAGCAGGGCGGGTTGTCGCTCGACTCCTATCTCGACTTCAACGCCGACATCTGCAGCCGGATCCATCGCCTCGTCGCCGGGCCACCCGCGCTGCGCAACCGGCAGTTCCTCGCTCTGATGGACGCCGGTGTCGTGCGGATGCCTTACGGCCCCGCGCCGTCTCGCGGCCGGACCGTAGCCGATCTGGATCCGGCCGTCGCACGGACTCGAATCTCTTCAACCACCTTCGAGCGCCAGTACGCAGAGGATGTCGACGTCATCATCCGGGGCCACCTGGAGGAGCCACGGATCGCGGGCTCCGCGTCCGAACTGCTGACGCAGCTC
>DATBYI010000001.1:0-5668 GCA_036513815.1 Solirubrobacteraceae bacterium | reverse complement strand
GCGCACGGTGAGCGCCGAGTCGATCCTCGACTACACCCAGGTCAAGAGCGTGATCATCGACGGTCGGGCGTAGCCGGTGGAGGTATCGCTCGAGGGCAAGGTGGCGCTGGTCACAGGCGCGGGACCCAATATCGGCAGCGGTATCGCGCTCGCCTTGTCTCGCTACGGCGCACGGGTGGCCTGCAACGACATTGACGCGGACGCGGCCTCGGCTTCGGTGCGCCGGATCGAGCGGCACGGGCGCGAGGCGATGGCGATCGCTGGCGACGTCACCGACGAGGCCGACGTCGAGCGCTACATCGGCGAGGTGCTCGACCGGTGGGGGCGGATCGACATCCTGATCAACAACGCGGCCATCCTGGGCGGCCGCGGCGTGCTCGAGGAGAGCCTCGAGTTCTGGAATCACGCGATCGCCGTGGCCGGGGCGGGGACGTTCCTGAACACCAAGCGCGTGGCGATCTCGATGATCGAGCGAGACATCAAGGGGTCGATCGTCAACATCCTCTCCTCGAACGCCTGGCAGGGCTGCGCCGGCGTGATCGCCTACGCCTTCCACAAGGGGGGCCTGGCCAATTTCACGCGCGCCGCCGCGATGGACCTCGCGCCGTACGGGATCCGCGTCAACTCCTACTCGCCGACGGCGCCGCGACCGGACAATCCCGAGCTGCTCGCCGAGCTGCGCGAGACCGGCGGCATGCGCGTCCGTCCCCAGCGGAGCGCCGAGCACCCGCCCTGGTGGCGCGACCCGGGCAAGATCGACGTGCGCGGCAACATGCCGATGGCGCCGTCGACGCCGACCGACATCGGGCATTGCGTGGCGTGGCTGTGCTCGGACTACGCGCGGCTGATGACCGGTTGTGACTTCGTCATCGACGGCGGGGCGCGGGCCAAGTACTGGGGCTACACGCCGCCGGCGGAGAAGGCCGACCCCGTACCCCTGATTCCCTTATACGAGGACGAGACGATGCCGGGAGGGTTTTGATGGTTCGCGCAGCCGTTCAGACTGGGCCAATGGCCTACGAGATCCAGGAGTTCCCGCGCCCGCGCATCGGCGACGACGATGGGTTGCTGCGGATCGAGGCGTGCGGGATCTGCGGCTCGGACGTCGAGCAGTACCGCGGGCACCTCGTGCGGCCCGGCATGTTTCCGCTGATCCCCGGGCACGAGCCGCTTGGGGTGATCGAGGAGGTGGGCGAGCGCGCCGCCGAGCGGTGGGGCGTCTCGGTGGGGGACCGCGTGGCGGTGGAAATCCTCCGCCCGTGCCACAGCTGCGACCACTGCCTCACCGGCCGCTACATGTCGTGTCCGAATCGCGACGGCGCCTACGGAATGACGCCGCTGTCCCGCTCGCCGGCGCTGTGGGGCGGGTTCGCCGAGTACCTGTACCTCCACCCGTGGGCGATCCTCCACAAGGTCAGCCAGGACCTGCCGCCCGAAATCGCGGTCATGTTCAACCCGCTCGGCGCCGGCGTGCGCTGGGCGGCGTACCTGGGCGAGGTCGGACTCGGCGAGACCGTGCTGATCCTCGGACCCGGGCAGCGCGGGCTGACGTCGGTGATCGCGGCCAAGGCGCGTGGGGCCGGCACGATCATCGTCACCGGGCTCTCGCGCGACGAGGGAAAGCTCGCGCTAGCCCGTGAGTTCGGCGCCGACCACACGATCAACGTCGAGGAGGAGGACGTCGTCGAGCGCGTGAGCGAGATCACCGGCGGCGCGATGGCCAACCTCGTCCTCGAGCTCACGCCGATCGCGGATCAGCCCATCCGCGATGCGATCGAGGCCGTCAGGCACAGCGGCCGGATCGTTCTGGCCGGGCTCAAGGGCGGTAAGTCGGTGGAACTCGTGAGCGACCGCCTGATCAACAAGGGCCTGACCGTGCGGGGCGCGTTCGGCGTCAATGCCGAGGCGTACATCGAGGCGATCCGGATCATCGAATCGGGCCGCTTCCCGCTCGAGAAGATGCACAGCGGCAAGTACGAGCTGGCCGACACCGAGACGGCGATCCAGGCGCTCGCGGACGGAGACGCGGTCCACGTGTGTGTCTGCCCGGGCGTCGAGACGACGACGGCGGGGCGCGTCGCGGTCGGCGCCGCCACCGATGAAAGGAGCTCGTGATGCTCGTAGACATGCACGCGCACGTGATCCCGGGCACGCTGGACCCGGTCGGCTCCGAGGAGCATCGCGGGCCGCGGATCGGGCCGTGCGACGACGAGCACGCCCGGATGCTCGAGAACGACCGCGGGATGAAGTTCAAGGCGGTCGACGCGTTCTACTCCGCCGAGCGCCGGCTCGACGAGCTCGAGCGCAGCGGCGTCGACGCCGAGGTCGTCTCGCCGATGCCACCCCTGCTCGACTACGCGCTGGCGGGCCGGGAGGGGCTGGAGCTCTCGCGCCGCGTCAACGAGTTCATCGCTTCTCTGTGCGCGGCCGACCCGACGCGGCTGATGGGCATGGGCATGGTCCCGATGCAGGCGCCCGAACTCGCCACGGCCGAGCTCGAGCGCGTGCGCGACCTAGGGCTCGTCGCGGTCGAGATCGCCTCCAACGTCCTCGGACGCGCGCTCCACGGCGACGAATACGAGGAGTTCTGGTCCGAGGCGGAACGGCTCGAGATGCCTGTCTTCATTCACGCGATGCCGTCCGATTTCGGAGAGCGCCTCCCGGCCGGTCTGATCCCGATCGCCGCGTTTGCCGTCGGGGCCGACGCCCTGCTCGCCTGCGCGGGGATCATCACGAGCGGCTTGGCCGAACGCCATCCGCGGCTCCGGCTCGCGTTCAGTCACGGCGCCGGCGGGTTCCCGATGATGCTCCCCCGCGCGATGACCTTCTGGGGCAAGACGTGGAACGAGGAACCGTCCGACTTCGGCGAGGGGGTGTCGCCCGCCGAGCTCACCCGGCGCTTCTACTACGACGGGCTCGTGTTCGACCGCCGCGCGCTGCGTTATCTGATCGACCTGGTCGGACACACGCAGGTGCTGGTCGGTTCGGACTTCCCGGCCATGCCGCGCGAGCAGCCCTGCGGGCGCACGCTGCGCTCGCTCGACCTACCGAGCCACGTGCTCGAGGACATCACCTGGCACAACACGTTCCGCTTCCTCGGCATCGAGGCTTCGGAACCCGCGGAAATTGGGGCTCACCCACCCGCGACGACTACGACAGGAGTGACACAGTGAGGACACGCGCGGCAGTCATACGAGGGGGTGGCCAGGCCTGGGAGGTGACCGAGCTCGAGCTCGATGAGCCTCGCGAACATGAGGTGCTCGTTCGGGTCATGGCCTGCGGGTTGTGTCACTCCGACGAGCACGTACGCGAGGGCGGCCCGTACCGCTACCCGATGGTCGGCGGACACGAGGGCGCGGGCGTCGTTGAAAAGGTGGGTCCGAGCGTGTCGCGCGTGCGCGAGGGCGACCACATCTGCACCTCCTGGATCCCCGTGTGCGGCCACTGCCGTTACTGCTCGACCGGCCGCCAGAACATGTGCGACGACGGCAAGAACGCCGCCACCGGCGAGATGCCGGGCGGAGGCTTCCGCTTCCACCAGAATGGCGAGGACATCGGCGGGATGTGCGTGCTGGGCACCTTCTCGCAGTGGATCGTGATCCCCGAGAACTCGTGCGTACCGATCGACGAGGATCTCCCGTTCGAGGTCGCCGCGCTCGTCGCCTGCGGGGTGACCACTGGGTGGGGGTCGTCCGTCTACGCCGCCGGCACCCGCGCCGGAGAGACCGTCGTCATCTTCGGCACTGGCGGGGTGGGTATGAACGCGGTCCAGGGCGCGGCCTACGCCGGCGCCAAGCACGTGATCGCGGTCGATCCGAACCCGTTCAAACAGGAGATGGCCGGCAAGTTCGGCGCCACCTTCACCACCGGCGACCCCGAAGAGGCGCTCGAGTACGTCCGCGATCGCACCCGCGGCCAGATGGCCGACCACGCCGTGATCACCGTGGGGGTGATGAACGACGAGGTCTTCCGACGCGCGGTGGACATGATCGGCAAGGGCGGCAGCGTGGTCGTGACCGCGGTCGGTGGCGAGGGCGACACGATCGCCGTGCACGGCTCGCCCGTCACCGGTTGGCACAAGAACATCCAGGGGTCGCTGTTCGGGGGCGCCAATCCGCTCTACGACATGCCCCGCCTGCTCGGGCTCTACAAGAACGGCGACCTCAAGCTCGACGAGCTGATCACCCGGCGCTACACGCTCGACGAGATCAACCAGGGCTACGAGGACATGCTCTCCGGCCGCAACATCCGCGGCGTCCTGATCCACGACCACTAGGAGGACCGACATGCCGAGCGCGATTCTTGACCCGACCGGACTGTCCTCCCATGAGGAGACGAGCCCGGCGTTTACCTTGGCCACCCGCCCGGCCGACCTCAAAGGCGCGAGAGTCGGCCTGCTCGAGAACGGCAAGCAGAACGCCCGCCTCCTCCTGGAAGACGTCGCCGCCGTCCTGCGCGACCGTTACGGCGCCGGCGACGTCACGCTCCGCCGCAAGGAGATCTTCTCCCAGCCCGCGCCGGCCGAGCTGGTCGACGAGCTGAGCGCGGCGTCGGATGTGGTGGTGATCGGCGTCGGTGATTGAGGCTCGTGCAGCGCGTCGGCGGTCGTCGACGGAATTCTCTTCGAGCGAAACGGCAGGCCGGCGGCGGTGATCTGCTCCGACGCGTTCATCACCACGGCGGACGCGATGTCTGAGGTGCAGGGCGCGCCCGGCTACGCGTACCTGACCACGCCCCACCCGGTGGCGGGGCTCACCCCCGAACAGGTTCGCGAACGCGCCGAGGGCGTCGCCGCCGAGGTGGCCGCGATGCTTTCCGCGAGGCAGGCGGCTTGATGGCCGAGCCCGATCCCGACGCCGCCCGCGAGGCCATCGAGTACTGCTACGAGCAGGGCTGGACCGACGGGCTACCCGTGGTCCCGGCTTCGCAGGAGTTGCTCGACCGGTTCCTCGCCCACACCGTCCGCGACCCCGACGAGGTTCTGTGGCGGATGGATCACCTGAGCCGCGAGTGCACGGTCAGAACCGCCGCGATCAACGCCGCGATGGCCGGCTGCCTGCCCGAGTACTTCCCTCTCGTTCTCGGCGCGTGGGACGCCGTCATGCTCGACCGGGCGGCCAAGGGCGGCGGTTGGCAGTCGACGAGCGGGCCGGCGCCGCTGATCGTGATCAACGGCCCGATCCGCGACGAGCTCGGGATCAACAGCGCGGGCGGGATCTTCGCGGCCGGCTTTCGCCCCAACGCCACCATCCCGCGCGCGCTCGGGTTGATGCTGCGCAATGCGTTCGGTGTCGCGCCCCACGTGTTCGACCAGACGACGCAGGGAATTCCGGGGCGGTGGTCGATCTGCTTCGGTGAAAACGAGGAAGAAAGTCCGTGGGAGCCGCTCGCCACCGAGATGGGGCTCGAACCCGGAGCCAACGCGGTGTCGTGCACGCTGACGCGCACGTATGAGTTCGTCGACAACCGCCACACCCAGGACCCCGAGCAGCTCCTGAACGACTTCGCGGACACGATCTCGCGCACCGGGTCGCTCATCTTCCGCGGCCAGTCGGCCGGCGTCGTGTTCTGCCCCGAACACGCCCAGATGCTTGCGAACGCGGGCTACTCGAAGGGCGACGTCAAGGACTGGTTCGTCGAACACGTCGGGCGGCGCGAGGGCGACCTG